>NZ_DICD01000026.1:0-124975 GCF_002415245.1 Pantoea sp. UBA5035
ACCAGCTGAGCTACGTAGCCATCTTTTTTCGCGTTACCTTCATCGGCGTTGCGGGGCGCATTATGCGTATTGAGCTCTGGAGCGTCAACACATTTTTTGCCGATTTTCGCCTCCGCGCGCCTGTTTGTCTGGCTTGTAACCAGGGTGGTGAATTATTCGGCAAGTTTTGATCGTAACCACATCAAAGCTAAAAAAAAGGGGCCCCGCAAGGCCCATTTTGTTATGGCTTATTTTGCTTATTTATAAGCAGACTGATGCACGCCCACCGCGCGACCTGAAGGATCGTCCATCGATTTGAACGCTTCGTCCCACTCAATCGCTTTGGCGGAGGAGCAGGCGACCGACGGACCGCCCGGCACGCACTCCACCGCGCTCGGCAGCGGGAACAGCTCTTCAAAAATTTCGCGATAGAGGTAGCCCTCTTTCGACGCCGGCGTGTTGTACGGGAAGCGGAAGTGCGCGGTCGCCAGCTGCTGATCGCTGACCTGCTGCGCCGCAACCTCTTTCAGCGTATCGATCCAGCTGTAGCCGACGCCGTCAGAGAACTGCTCTTTCTGGCGCCAGGCGACGCTTTCCGGCAGATAAGAGGAGAAACATTCGCGCAGGATATGTTTTTCCATCTTGCCGTTGCTGCCGCACATCTTGTCCTGCGGGTTAATGCGCATCGCCACGTCGAGGAATTTCTTGTCGAGGAACGGCACGCGCGCTTCCACGCCCCAGGCGGACATCGCTTTGTTGGCGCGGGCGCAGTCGTACATATGCAGCGCCATCAGCTTGCGCACGTTCTCTTCATGAAACTCTTTGGCGTTTGGCGCTTTATGGAAGTAGAGGTAGCCGCCGAACACTTCGTCCGCGCCCTCGCCGGAGAGCACCATCTTAATGCCCATCGCCTTGATTTTACGCGACATCAGGTACATCGGCGTTGAGGCGCGAATGGTGGTAACGTCATAGGTTTCAATGTGATAGATCACATCGCGAATCGCATCCAGCCCTTCCTGCACGGTAAAGTGAATCTCGTGATGCACCGTGCCCAGATGTTCAGCCACCGCTTTCGCCGCTTTCAGATCCGGCGAGCCTTCCAGGCCGACCGCGAACGAGTGCAGCTGCGGCCACCAGGCGTCGCTCTTGTCCTGATCTTCGACACGTTTCGCCGCAAAGCGTTTGGTTACCGCCGAGATGATAGAGGAGTCGAGACCGCCGGAGAGCAGCACGCCATACGGCACATCTGACATCAGATGGCTTTTCACCGACTCTTCCAGCGCATGCTTCAGGCCCGCCGCATCGGTGACGTTATGTTCTACCGCGGCGTACTCCATCCAGTCGCGCTGCCAGTAGCGACGAATTTCGCCGTCGGTGCTGGAGAGATAGCTTCCCGGCGGGAACTCTTTAATTGAGCGGCACACCGGCACCAGCGCTTTCATTTCCGACGCGACAAACAGGTTGCCGTGTTCGTCGTTGCCCATATAGAGCGGGATGATGCCGATATGATCGCGGCCGATCAGGTATTGCTGCTTCGCGCTGTCCCACAGGATAAAGGCGAACATGCCTTCGAGTTCGTCGAGGAAGTCGACGCCTTTTTCCTGATAGAGCGCCAGAATGACTTCGCAGTCGGAGCCGGTCTGGAACTGGTAGCGATCGCTCAGCTCGGCGCGCAGCGCCTGATGGTTGTAAATCTCGCCGTTAACCGCCAGAACATGGGTGTGATCGGCGTTGTACAGCGGCTGGGCGCCGTTGTTGACGTCGACGATAGACAGACGTTCATGCGCGAGAATCGCTTTATCGTCGGCATACACGCCGGACCAGTCCGGTCCGCGATGACGCATCAGGCGAGAACTCTCCAGCGCTTTTTTACGCAGATCAATCGGATCGCTTTTCAGATCCAACACACCAAAAATAGAACACATATCCTGACTCCTGAGCTCGCCTGTCGGCGATGTTATCGTTGCCTTGTCCGGCAGCCAGCGGCTGCGTGATGTATAAGAAAATGCGCTATTTCATGCAGTCAATGCAAGCATATTCGCCTTTTACTAGTAAAAAGATTGTTGCTGAGGCTTTTAATTTGAATATTATTCAATTTTAATCGCCTTTCATTAACGGATCGGCAATAGACAGTCGGGATTGACTAAAAAAGAGTCAGCTTAGGGCGGATTTCAGGGAGAAGCGGCCGCCTGGCGTCAGGCGGCGCGAAGAGAGATTAAAACAGATCGATATCCGCGACAGAAGGGTAGATCCAGTCGGGGCGAAAAGGCATAGCGTCGATATCGCTCAGCGTCGAAACGCCAGAGAGCACCAGAATGGTTTCCAGTCCCGCCTGAAAGCCGGCCAGAATATCGGTGCGCAGGTTGTCGCCGACGATCACCGTCTCCTCGGAGTGAGCCTGCATTTTATTCAGCGCGGCGCGCATAATGTAGGGGCTGGGCTTGCCGACATAAAAAGGGCGACGGCCGGAGATCTTTTCGATGCCGGCGCAGAGGGCGCCGCAGGCGGGCACAAAGCCGCGCGCGTGGGTATCGGGGTTGGTGGCGATAAAGCGCGCGCCGCTGGCGACGAAAAAGGCGGCCTTATGCATCATCTCCCAGTTAAAGGAGCGCGTCTCGCCGACGATCACGAAATCGGGATTGACGTCGGTAATGGTGAAGCCCGCTTTATAGAGTTCATGGATCAGCGCGCCTTCGCCAATCACGTAGGCCTTTTTGCCTTCCTGACGACGCAGGAAATCGGCGGTCGCCATCGCGGAGGTATAAAACACCGAGTCGGGCACCTCGACGCCGGCGTTGGCGAAGCGGTTCGCCAGATCCTGCGCGGTCTGCGAAGGATAGTTGGTCAGCACCACCAGCGGCATCTCTTTTTGCAGGATGCGCTGCAGAAACTCCTGCGCGCCGGGCACGGCGGTGTTGTCGTGCATTAACACGCCGTCAATATCGCAAATTACGCTTTTTATCGTCATAGGTTCAGTCCGGGTCGCGTTTACTCTTCCAGTAAATGTTGCAGCAGAATGCCGTTGAGCATAGCGCGTTTTGCCAGAGCAAAGGCGCCTATCGCTGAACGATGATCGAGCTCGGAACGCACCACCGGCAGATTTTTGCGGAAGGCGTTGAGCGCTTGCGTGTTAATACAGCCTTCAATGGCCGGAAACAGCACTTTCTCGGCGTCGGTGATTTCCCCCGCCAGCACCACTTTTTGCGGGTTGAACAGGTTAATCGCAATGGCGATCGCTTTGCCCAGATAGCGTCCGACATATTCGATCACTTCGCACGCCAGCGCGTCGCCCTGATTGGCGGCTTTGCAAATCTGCGCCATCTGGCAGGCGTCCTGCGTCAGCACGCTGGGATAGCCCTGGCTGAGCAGATGGCGCACGCGGTTTTCAATCGCGCCGTTAGCGGCGATGGTTTCCAGACAGCCAAAATTGCCGCAGTGGCAGCGCTCGCCGAGCGGATCGACCTGAATATGGCCGATTTCGCCTACGTTGCCGTTGCTGCCCAGAAAAATATGGCCGTTGGCGATAATGCCGGCGCCGGTGCCGCGATGGAGCCGCACCAGAATCGAGTCGGCGCAGTCGCGGCTTGCACCAAAGTAGTGCTCCGCCAGCGCCAGGCTGCGGATATCGTGACCGACGAAGCTGGTGACCTTAAAGCGATTTTGCAGTCCGGCTACCAATGGCCAGTGGCTGACGGCGATATGGGGCATATAGCGGATAACGCCGTTTATCGGATCGACCAGGCCGGGCAGGATCACCGAGATGGCGATGAGCTCGCGAATTTTACGCTGGTGAGTATCGATAAAGCTGTCGATAGCGGCGAACAGCGCATGCTCCAGCGTCTCCTGCGTGCGCTCCGGCAGGGCATAATCCTCCTGCGCCAGCGATTTGCCGCTGAGATCGAACAGCGTCAGGGTGGCGTCATGGCGGCCGAGCCGCACGCCGATGGCGTGGAAGTTGCGTGTTTCGGTTACGATGGAGATAGCGCGGCGACCGCCGGTGGACGCCTGTTGATCCACCTCTTTGATCAGCCCGCGCTCGATGAGCTGACGGGTAATTTTAGTGACGCTGGCGGGCGCAAGCTGACTGAGTTCGGCAATCTGAATGCGCGAAATAGGGCCCTGCTGGTCGATCAGCCGGTAAACGGCCGCGCTGTTGAGTTGCTTGACAAGATCGACATTTCCTATTTGTGTCTGGCCGCCAGTGGTCATTCAGTGCTTACTCGCTCAGGACGTCGTCTCCGCTGACAAACGTCTTAGTGATCTTGAAATCACGCGTAAAAACAGTGAGGTTGGCGACTTTTCCCGCTTCGACCGTGCCCAGCTGTTTTTCCACGCCCATTGCCTGCGCCGGGTAGAGTGTCGCCATGCGCAGCGCTTCATCCAGCGCGATACCGACATGTTCGACGGCGTTGCGTACCGATTCAATCATAGTAATCGCAGAGCCGCTCAGGGTGCCGTTCTCGTCCACGCACAGGCCATTGCGATAGTATATTGTTTTGCCAGCGAAAATGAATTTATCAATTTCGGCGCCTGCGGGCGCGGTGGCGTCGGTGACCAGCACCAGCTTATTGCCTTTGATACGTTTCGCGTTGCGTACGTTAGCGTAATGGACGTGCAACCCATCTGCAATAATGCCGCAATAAACATCTGGCGCATCGAACAGCGCGCCGATCAGGCCCGGCTCGCGTCCGGCGAAAGCGGGCATGGCGTTATAGAGATGGGTCGCGAAGGTCACGCCCGCGCGGAAGCCCGCTTTGGCTTCGTCAAAGGTGGCGTTGGAGTGGCCGGCGGAGACGATGATGCCCGCCTGCGTCAGCTGACGGATCACCGCGTCGCCGGCGTTTTCCGGCGCCAGTGTCACCTTGGTAATCACGTCGGCGTTATCGCACAGATAGCGCACCAGCGCCGGATCGGGCAAGCGGATGAGATCGGGATTATGGGTGCCTTTTTTGGCTTTATTCAGCCAGGGGCCTTCCAGATGCAGGCCGAGCGCCTGATGTTGATGCTTGCGTTTATAGGCGCGCATGGTGTCGATGGCGCGCTTCATCAGCTCGTCGCTGCTGGTGATCAGCGTGGGCAGAAAGCTGGTGCAGCCTGACTTTTCATTGGCGCGCTGCATGATTTCCAGCGTCTCGACGCTCAGGGCGTCGATGTCGTCGTTGAACTGCACGCCGCCGCAGCCGTTCAGCTGCAGATCGATAAAGCCGGGAGCGATCAGCGCGCCTGCAACGTCGCGCAGCGCGATATCGGCCGGCAGCGCGTCGCGCGGACAGACGCGTTCGATCAGCCCATCGGCGATAACCACCGCGTGGTTATCCAGAATTTCATGACCGGTATAAATTCGGCCGTTAACTAATGCGTACATCGTGGTTCTCCCGGCTGAGCCCGCCAGAGCCTCGCGGCGGGCATTTACAACATCGTCTTACACGCCTTTCATATTTTCCGCTTCCATTTCGCGGAAATATTTAACGGTTTTCACTTTCAGTTCCATGGTGGCGGGTTCGTCGCATACCACCACCGATTTCGCATGCAGCTGCAGGCAGCTGATGGTCCACATATGGTTGACGTTGCCTTCTACGGCGGCCTGCAGCGCCTGCGCTTTGACATGGCCGGTCACCAGAATCATCACCTCTTCCGCATCCAGCAGCGTGCCGACGCCGACGGTCAGCGCATATTTCGGCACCTGATCCACATCGCCGTTGAAGAAGCGCGAGTTCGCCACGCGGGTGTCGTGCGTCAGCGTTTTGATGCGGGTGCGCGAGGCGAGGGAAGAGGCCGGTTCGTTAAAGGCGATATGGCCGTCGTTGCCGACGCCGCCCATAAACAGGTGAATTTTGCCCAGCGCGCGAATCTTCTCTTCATACTGGCGACATTCTGCGTCAATATCTGGCGCATTGCCATTCAGAAGATTGATATTTTCTGGTTGAATATCAACGTGATCGAAAAAGTTGCGGTACATGAAGCTGTGATAGCTTTCCGGGTGCTCTTTCGGCAGGCCGACATATTCGTCCATATTGAACGTCACTACATGCTTAAAGCTGACCTGGCCCGCTTTGTGCATCTCGATAAGATGCTTGTAAGCTTCCAGCGGCGTGCCGCCCGTCGGCAGACCCAGCACGAAGGGACGATCCGCGGTAGGGTTAAAAGCATTGATACGGTTGACGATATGACGGGCTGCCCATTTACCGACCTGCGTAGGGGTAGCCAAAGGAATAAGTCGCATGTTTCACCTCATTCTGAGAAAAGAAAAGGGGACGACGCACCCATCGCGGCGGTCATTATCACATTAAAGCCGTGAGACCGTTTCAGCACGCGATCGCTGCGTCTTGATATTTTTCATCATAAAATAAGTTAGGGTGGTTCGCCAGACGTCTCGACAGTTAAAGGTGCTTTTTGGTGATAATTATCACAGAAGAGACGCGTATAATTTGCGAGGCGAATTAATTTGTCATTACACTGCGCAACGTGAAGTGTAGTGTCAATCAACCCCTGCGGCTGACAATAAAAAGCAAGCGGCGCAGGGCGACAAGCCAGTCTCATAGGGGGAAAGGACAAATGTTAGGTTACTTACAGAAGGTTGGCCGCGCGCTGATGGTGCCGGTAGCGACCCTGCCGGCAGCGGCGATATTAATGGGGGTCGGCTACTGGCTCGATCCGGACGCCTGGGGCGCAAGCAACGCGCTCGCCGCGCTGCTGATAAAATCGGGCGCGGCCATTATTGAGCATATGTCCGTACTCTTTGCTATCGGCGTGGCTTATGGGCTGTCAAAAGATAAAGATGGCGCAGCGGCGCTGACCGGCTTCGTCGGTTTTCTGGTGGTGACGACGCTCTGCTCGCCGGCAGCCGTTTCGATGATCCAAAAAATACCGCTTGATCAGGTGCCCGCCGCCTTCGGCAAAATCGAAAACCAGTTTGTCGGCATTATGGTGGGCATTATCTCCGCGGAGGTTTATAACCGCTTTAGCCATGTCGAACTGCCGAAGGCGCTCTCTTTCTTCAGCGGACGCCGCCTGGTGCCTATCCTCGTCTCATTCCTGATGATCGCGGTGGCATTCATTCTGATGTACATCTGGCCGCTGATCTTTAACGGACTGGTGAGCTTTGGCGAACATATCCAGAAGCTGGGCTCGGTCGGCGCGGGCGTCTACGCCTTCTTTAACCGTCTGCTGATCCCGGTCGGCCTGCATCATGCGCTTAACTCGGTGTTCTGGTTCGACGTCGCGGGCATCAACGATATTCCTAAATTCCTCGGCGGCGCGCAGTCGATCGCTAACGGCACCGGCATTGTCGGCATCACGGGGCGCTATCAGGCGGGCTTCTTCCCAATCATGATGTTCGGCCTGCCGGGCGCGGCGCTGGCGATCTATCACTGCGCGCGACCGGAAAACCGCGTTAAAGTCGGCAGCATCATGCTGGCCGCGGCCTTCGCGGCCTTCTTCACCGGCATTACCGAGCCGCTGGAGTTCTCCTTTATGTTCGTCGCGCCGGTGCTTTACGTCATCCACGCGGTGCTGACCGGCATCTCGGTATTTATCGCCGCCAGCATGCACTGGATCGCCGGCTTCGGCTTTAGCGCCGGTCTGGTGGATATGGTGCTGTCGAGCCGCAACCCGCTGGCGACTCACTGGTGGATGCTGATCCCGCAGGGCATCGTCTTCTTTGCGCTCTACTATGTGGTATTCCGCTTCACGATTAAGAAGTTCAACCTGATGACGCCGGGTCGCGAGCTGGCGGTGGCGGGCGACGAAACGGACGGCTACGACGTTAACGTCGACACAACCGACAACGGCGAGAGCGCGACCGAATCGCTGGCGCGTCGCTATATCGGCGCCGTCGGCGGCTCCGACAACCTGACCGGCATCGATGCCTGCATCACGCGTCTGCGTCTCAACGTAAAAGACTCGGCGCAGGTCAATGAGTCCGTCGCCAAACATCTGGGCGCGTCCGGCGTTATCCGCCTGAATAAACAGAGCGTGCAGGTGATTGTCGGCACCCAGGCGGAAAGCATCGCCACCGCAATGAAAAAAGTGCTGACCAAAGGGCCGGTCGCCTCGGCGGGCGGCGCTTCAGCAGCGCCTGCCGCGCCAGCGGCAAAACCGCAGGCCGTGTTGAATCGCGAGACCAAAACCATCGTGACGCTGATGGCGCCAGTGAGCGGCGAAGTGGTCGCGCTGGAGGCGGTGCCTGACGAAGCCTTCGCCAGCAAGGCGGTAGGCGAAGGGCTGGCGATCAAGCCGAGCGGTAAAACCGTGGTGGCGCCGGTTGCCGGCACCGTGGTGAAAATCTTCGACACCAACCACGCCTTCTGCCTGGAAACCAGCAGCGGCGTTGAAATTGTGGTGCATATGGGCCTCGACACTGTGGCGCTGGGCGGCAAGGGCTTTACCCGGCTGGTGGAAGAGAGCGCGACGGTCGCCGCGGGTCAGCCGGTGCTGGAGATGGATCTCGATTTCCTCAACGCCAACGCGCGTTCGATGATCAGTCCGGTCGTGGTCAGCAACAGCGAAGATTTCGCCGGGCTGACGCTGCTGGCTACCGGCCCGGTAGTGGCTGGCGAAACCCCGCTTTACGAGGTAAAAGGCTAAGCCCCTGAGCGCATCGCCGTAAAAAAAAGCAGGCAGGAAGCAATTCCTGCCTTTTTTCGTTTTATCGCCTTAACAAACCGGTTGTTTCCCTTCGACGCTTTGTGGATCATACTCCGTTACTTCGTGGTACAAACCACCCGCTATACGTATTGAGGATTGAGAGATGAGTGAGGCTGAAGCCCGCCCAACTAACTTTATTCGTCAGATCATCGACGAAGATTTGGCGAGCGGCAAGCACAGTAGCGTGCATACCCGTTTTCCGCCTGAGCCCAATGGCTACCTGCATATCGGCCATGCTAAATCGATCTGCCTGAACTTCGGCATCGCTCAGGACTATCAGGGTCAGTGCAACCTGCGTTTCGACGATACCAACCCGGTTAAAGAGGATATGGAGTTCGTCGAGTCCATCAAGCGCGACGTGCAATGGCTGGGCTTTGAGTGGAGTGGTGACGTTCGTTATTCCTCAGATTACTTCGATCAGCTTTATCACTACGCGGTTGAACTGATCAATAAAGGTCTGGCCTATGTCGACGAGCTGACGCCGGAAGAGATCCGCGAGTATCGCGGCACCCTGACCGCGCCGGGCAAAAACAGCCCCTATCGCGATCGCAGCGTCGAAGAGAACCTGGCGCTGTTCGAAAAAATGCGCAACGGCGAATTCGCCGAGGGGAAAGCCTGCCTGCGCGCCAAAATCGATATGGCCTCCAGCTTTATCGTGATGCGCGATCCGGTGCTCTACCGCATTAAGTTCGCCGAGCATCACCAGACCGGCAAAAAGTGGTGCATCTATCCGATGTACGACTTTACCCACTGCATCTCCGATGCGCTGGAAAATATCACCCATTCGCTCTGCACGCTGGAGTTCCAGGATAACCGTCGCCTCTATGACTGGGTGCTGGATAACATCTCTATACCGGTGCATCCGCGCCAGTATGAGTTTTCGCGTCTAAACCTCGAATATGCGGTGATGTCGAAGCGCAAGCTGACGCAGCTGGTCAACGAAAACGTGGTGGAAGGCTGGGACGATCCGCGCATGCTGACCGTATCGGGCCTGCGCCGTCGCGGCTACACCGCCGCTTCGATCCGCGAGTTCTGCCGCCGTATCGGCGTCACCAAACAGGATAACGTGGTCGAGATGGCGTCGCTGGAATCCTGCATTCGCGACGATCTGAACGAAAATGCGCCGCGCGCCATGGCGGTGCTCGATCCGCTGAAAGTGGTGATTGAGAACCTGCCGGCCGGCCATAACGAAATCATCACCATGCCGAATCATCCGAACAAGCCGGAGATGGGCACCCGCGAAGTGCCGTTTGGCCGTGAAGTCTGGATCGATCGCGCTGACTTCCGCGAAGAAGCCAATAAGCAGTACAAACGTCTGGTGCTGGGCAAAGAGGTGCGTCTGCGCAACGCTTACGTGATCCGCGCCGAGCGTGTGGCAAAAGATGAAGAGGGGAATATCACCTGCATCTACTGCACCTGCGACGTCGATACCCTGAGCAAAGATCCGGCTGACGGCCGCAAGGTGAAAGGCGTGATCCACTGGGTCTCCGCCGACCACGCGCTGCCGGCTGAATTCCGCCTTTACGATCGCCTGTTCAGCGTGCCGAATCCTGGCGCGGAAGAGGATTTCCTGACCACCATCAATCCGAACTCGCTGGAAATTCGTCAGGGATTTGTTGAGCCAGGCTTGCAGAACGCCAGCCCGGAAGCGCCTTATCAGTTTGAGCGTGAAGGCTACTTCTGTGCCGACAGCCGCTATTCGCGTCCGAACCAGCTGGTGTTTAACCGCACCGTAGGCTTGCGCGATACCTGGGCAAAAATTGGCGATTAAATTTTTGCATTAACGGCATGATAAAATCACTACAGGGCGAGCAATCGCCCTTTTTTATATCTGCAATCAGCAGCAGGGCAATTTTTTGTTCTGTAACAAACAATTACCGCTTGTCGGACCAGTATAGGCGTTGTCTGAGTTAACGAAAATTAATCAATTTCCAGATGTGAATTTCATTTTTTCAGGTAGGCTATTCGCTCTTTGAAGAGGCTATGCGGGCATAATAAGGAAAAATGATGACGGCTCTTGGTCAGGAAGCAAAACACAGCGTGGTAGTTTTACATCAGTTAATCGAACGTATATTTAATCAGCCTTCAGGCGAAGACGATACCTTCGATCTGCTGCTTTCGCACTTCCATCCCGATTTCCGCATGGTCACGCCGCAGGGTCGGCTGCTCGATTTGAATCAAACTGAAGAGTTGTTTCGCCAGCTGCAGGGGCGTCGCGAAGGCATGCGCATCGCCACCAGCGAGCACGCGGTGATCTCTCAGGGCAAAGATGAGGTCACTATTCAGTATCGCGAACTGCAGATGATGAACGGCAGCGATCAGGCGCGCATCTCGCTGGCGATCCTCGACTGCACCACGTCGATTCCCCGCTGGCGCTATCTGCACGAAACGCTGGTCGCCTGACGGCCATAAAAAAAGCCGGTACGCAGACCGGCTTGTAGAATTACTGCATAGCACACATCTTTACTGATCGTGGAGCGTTTCGTCTTCGCGGCAATCGCCCAGCGAGCAGTGTCCATAGAGATAGAGGCTGTGGTTCGTCAACTTGATGCCGTGGCGAGTAGCAATATCTCGCTGGCGCGATTCGATTGATTCATCGCTGAATTCGATAACTTTACCGCAGTCGAGGCAGATCAGGTGATCGTGATGATGCTGCTGGGTCAGTTCGAAAACCGATTTCCCGCCTTCGAAGTTATGACGCGTAACGATGCCCGCATCGTCAAACTGGTTCAGTACGCGATAAACGGTAGCCAGACCAATCTCTTCGCCCATATCAATCAGGCGTTTATACAGATCTTCCGCGCTGACGTGATGGCACTGAGGTTCCTGAAGCACTTCCAGAATTTTAAGTCTGGGCAGCGTGACTTTCAGGCCAGCCTTCTTTAATGCGGTGTTGTTGTCAGTCATGCGGATATTGTCCTGTTACTTTGCTGGTTACTTGAGGCGCCTTGCCTTGAATGTCGTTCGGTGTCTATTCTCATTTGCGTCTCATTATAGAGGTGAAGTTTTGAAATGAAAACCGAGGGAAACGCCTGAAATCAACACGGGCTGTAAGAAGATGCGTAACGGCGCCGGGCGGAGAAATGCAGGAGGTTCGTTATCATCTCGCTAACTTCCTGACCTCGCGGAAGAAATAAGCAGATAACCGATGTGGGTATTGTACAGAATCAGAGATAAAAGTTAAAAAACTGTAGCTATTATTTCTATAGGAAAAACCATTAACTCAATGTGAGCCAGCGCCCACATTGAGTATGTGGGTAATCAGGCTTCGATGATCGCCTGCAGCTGCAGCTCATCGTAAATCTGCTTAACCCAGGCTTCGACGCGCTGGTTGGTCAGTTCCGGCTGGCGATCTTCGTCAATCGCCAGGCCGAGGAAGTGCTTGTCGTCCGCCAGACCTTTAGAGGCTTCGAAATGGTAGCCTTCGGTCGGCCAGTGGCCGACGATCACCGCGCCGTTCGGCTCGATAATGTCGCGAATGGTGCCCATCGCGTCGCAGAAATATTCCGCATAGTCTTCCTGATCGCCGCAGCCGAACAGCGCGACCAGCTTGCCATTGAAATCGATCTCTTCCAGCGTCGGAAAGAAATCGTCCCAGTCGCACTGCGCTTCGCCGTAGTACCAGGTTGGAATGCCCAGCAGCAGGATATCGAACGCCTCGAGATCTTCTTTCGTGCTCTTGGCAATGTCATGCACTTCCGCAACCTCTTTGCCCAGTTGTTTCTGGATCATTTTTGCAATGTTTTCGGTGTTGCCGGTATCGCTGCCAAAGAAGATGCCTACGATTGCCATGGGGTAAATAACCTCTTAAATCCTGATAATGAGTGCATGCGCAGAGCGCACAATTAAGCGAATGATAGCAGAGCGGGCAAAAGGGCGGAACTCGAAAAGCCGCTCCATTTGCTTCTGCGTGCGCTTTGCGCTATTCAGCCCAGTTTGAGTTGCGCCAGCAGCATTTGTTCAATCAGTTCGCTGCGGCTGATGTTGCGCTGCTCAGCCAGGGTGTTTAACGCATCCACGGCTTCGCTGGTCATTTTGAGTTCGACACGACGCAGCCCGCGCACTTTGTCACGTTTCAGTTGATTGCGCTTATTGATGCGCAGCTGTTCATCACGCGAGAGCGGACTGGTTTTCGGTCGACCGGGCCGACGCTCGTTTGCAAACAGATCCAGCGTAGTGCGGTCAGTGTGTTCTTTTGCCATGGGTTAGTAAAACTAGCGGCGCGAGCAGGCGCGTTTATAACGAAATGGGCCATTGCCGCGGCAAAAAAATGAGCAGCGGCAAAATTTAGCGCGCCATCATACTCCAGCCGAAGTGATGACGCCAATGCTAAACCGCGAACGGCAAGCTTTTGCTTTTAAAGCGCAAAAAAGCGGCGGACGCTGCGCAATACGGCATCAGGTTTCTCGGCATGCACCCAGTGACCGGCGCCGCTGATAACGTGCGCATGCGCGGCGGGAAACTGACGCAGCAGCGCGTCGCGATGCTGGTTGTCGAGATAGGGCGAGTCGCCGCCGCGTATAAAGAGCGCGGGATGCGGCCAGGGCGGCACCGCTTCCCAGCCAGATATTGTAGCGTAATTTTCCCATAGCGCCGGAACGTTGAAGCGCCACTCGCCATCCTGAAACGATTTGAGAATGAACTGGATGACGCCTTCTTCTTTAATATGCGCGCGCATCACCTGCGCGGCCTCGCTGCGCTGCCGCACGCCCGCGTCGCTAACGGCGCGGATGGCGGCGAAAATCTCGTCGTGGCGTCGCGTCTGATAATCCACCGGCGCGATGTCGATCATCACCAGCCTTTCCAGACGCTGCGGCGCCAGCGCGCTCATCGCCATGGCGATTTTTCCGCCCATTGAGTGGCCGATAACGGCGACGCGATCGATCTGGTGCGCATCCAGGGTATCGAGCATATCCTGCGCCATGGCGCGATAGCTCATCTCGTCGGCGCGCGGCGACAGGCCGTGGTTGCGCACATCTACCTGTATCAGCGGGCCCGCGTCTTTCAGGCCGCGCGCCAGCACGCCGAGGTTATCCAGACTGCCGAACAGGCCGTGAATAAGCAGGATGGGCAAGGAATCAGCGATTGATTGGTCAGTTTGCAGACGAGCATTTAAAATCATGGCAAAGTTCTTAAGATGGGGACCTTGGGTTAGGTTATCATGCTTTCACCTTTCCAGGCGCGACGACACGGCAGGCTTTAGGGCATATTCCGACTTTTGCCGTCTGAGCGTGCGAAGGCTATCAGCCCGCCTGGATTTAACTTTATAATCCTTATGTTAGAACCCGCCTGTCTCGCCAGCAACCGAGCGTTGCAACGGCGTTTTTCAGACTGGCGTGGTTCTGTCACGAGTCGAAACCGTACGGAAAAAGATGAAAACGATCGAAGTTGACGAAGACCTCTACCGCTATATCGCCAGCCACACGCAACATATCGGCGAGAGCGCCTCTGACATTTTACGGCGGATGCTAAAATTTAATGCCGGTCAAAGCGCGCCTGCGGCAGCGGCGCCGTTAGCCGCTGGCGACGCGGCGCAAAAAGCGATTCAGCCCGCGCGCGCGGAAAACCGCCCGCAGGATCGCGTGCGCGCCGTGCGTGAGCTGCTGCTGTCGGACGAATATGCCGAACAGAAGAAAGCGGTCAATCGCTTTATGATGGTTCTCTCAACGCTCTATCGTCTTGATCCTTCGGCGTTTGCTGAAGCCACTGCGTCGCTGCAGGGCCGTACTCGCGTCTATTTTGCGGGCGACGAGCAAACGCTGTTGCAAAATGGCACCCATACTAAGCCGAAGCATGTCCCCGGCACGCCGTACTGGGTGATCACCAATACCAATACCGGCCGTAAATGCAGCATGGTGGAACACATCATGGTCTCTATGCAGTTCCCGCAGGAGCTGGCAGAGAAAGTTTGCGGCACCATTTAAACTGAAGCGTCAGGGAGAAGCGCCAATGGCCAGTCACCCCCGTGCCGGGCAACCCGCCCAGCAGAGCGATTTGATTAACGTTGCACAGTTAACATCACAGTATTATGTCCTGCAGCCCGACGTGGCGAATCCGGACCATGCGGTGAAATTCGGCACCTCCGGGCATCGCGGCAGCGCAGGACGCCAGAGCTTTAACGAGCACCATATTCTGGCGATCGCGCAGGCCATCGCGGAAGAGCGCAAGAAAAACGGCATTACCGGACCCTGCTATGTCGGTAAAGATACGCATGCGCTCTCCGAGCCGGCGATTCTGTCGGTGCTGGAAGTGCTGGCCGCCAACGGCGTAGACGTCATCGTGCAGCAGGACAACGGCTACACGCCGACGCCGGCGATCTCCAACGCTATTCTTGAGCACAACAAGCAGGGCGGCGCGCAGGCGGACGGCATCGTGATTACGCCGTCGCACAACCCGCCGGAAGATGGCGGCATTAAGTACAACCCGCCGAACGGCGGCCCGGCCGACACCAACGTCACCAAAGTGGTCGAAGATCGCGCCAACCAGCTGATCAAAGCAGGCCTGCAAGAGGTTAAACGTCTGCCGCTGGATCAGGCGTGGGCGAGCGGCCGCATCGTCGAGAAAGATCTGATCCAGCCTTACGTAGAAGGGCTGGCGCAGGTGATCGACTTCGTCGCTATCCAGAAAGCGGGCCTGAAGCTGGGCGTCGATCCGCTGGGCGGCTCCGGCATGGAGTACTGGAAGCGCATCGCCGAGCACTACAACCTCGACCTGACCATCGTGAACGACGCCATTGACCAGACCTTCCGCTTTATGCATCTGGATAAAGACGGCGTGGTGCGCATGGACTGCTCGTCCGAGTGCGCCATGGCGGGGCTGCTGGCCTATAAAGACAAGTTCGACCTGGCGTTCGGCAATGACCCGGACTATGACCGTCACGGCATCGTGACGCCGGCGGGCCTGATGAACCCGAACCACTATCTGGCCGTGGCCATCAACTATCTGTTCCAGCATCGTCCGCAGTGGGGCAAAGAGGTTGCCGTCGGCAAAACGCTGGTCTCCAGCGCGATGATCGACCGCGTGGTTAACGATATCGGCCGTAAGCTGGTGGAAGTGCCGGTGGGCTTTAAGTGGTTCGTTGACGGCTTGTTCGACGGCAGCTTCGGCTTCGGCGGCGAAGAGAGCGCGGGCGCTTCTTTCCTGCGTTTCGACGGCTCCGCCTGGTCGACCGATAAAGACGGCATCATTCTCTGCCTGCTGGCGGCGGAAATCACCGCGGTTACCGGCAAAAACCCGCAGCAGCACTATGACGAGCTGGCTGCGCGCTTCGGCGCGCCGAGCTACAACCGTCTGCAGGCGCCTGCGACTTCTGCGCAGAAAGCAGCGCTGTCGAAGCTGTCGCCGGAGATGGTCAGCGCCGACACCCTGGCGGGCGATCCGATCACCGCGCGCCTGACGGCGGCACCGGGCAACGGCGCCTCTATCGGCGGCCTGAAGGTGATGACGGAAAACGGCTGGTTCGCTGCGCGTCCGTCAGGCACCGAAGACGCCTACAAGATCTACTGCGAAAGCTTCCTGGGCGCCGAGCATCGCGCGCAGATTGAGAAAGAAGCGGTTGAGATCGTCAGCGAAGTGCTGAAAAACGCCTGATAATAAGGGTGTCTAAGTATTCGACAGCAGCAAACCAAAGTGCCGATGTGGATGTCATGGCCTGATCGCAAAGTCGCTCAAGGCATCCATTCTCGCTCGGCCCGCGCCATCCCTGGCGCGGGACGCTTTGCTCTTCAGTCCATGACACCCACATTTTATGTTTCCTGCAGGTATCAAGCGCCCTCTGGGCGCTTTTTTTATGGCATAAAGCGGTAGCCTATGCCGGTTTCGGTCAGCAGATGCTTCGGCTGCGCCGGATCCGCCTCCAGCTTCTGGCGCAGATGCGCCATATAGATGCGCAGATAGTGGCTGTGCTCCACCGCATTCGGCCCCCAGACCTGACTCAACAGCTGGCGCTGCGTCAGCACCTTCCCGATATTGCTCAGCAGCACGCCCAGCAGGCGGAACTCAATCGGCGTCAGATGCACCTCGCGATCGGCGCGCACCACGCGGCGCGCGGCGAGATCGACGCTAACGTCGGCGAATCGGATCACCGGCTCCGGCTGCTGGCCGGGGTGACGACGCAGCGCCACCCGCACGCGCGCCAGCAGTTCGCCAATACCGAAGGGTTTGGTCAGATAGTCATCTGCGCCGACGTCGAGCGCGTCAATCTTATCCTGCTCCTCCACGCGCGCCGACAGCACAATCACCGGCACGGCGCTCCACTGGCGCAGCTCGCGGATAAAATCGCGTCCGTCGCCGTCCGGCAGGCCCAAATCGAGGATCACCAGATCGGGCTTGCGCGTCGCCGCCTCAATCAGCCCGCGCTGCAGCGTGTCGGCATCAAACACCTTCAGCGCTTCGCCTTCCAGCGCAAGGCGCACAAAGCGCCGGATCTCTTTTTCATCTTCAACGATTAGTACGGTGGCCACGCAGCGGTGCTCCATGCCTGAAAACCTGGCGCTACTGTAGCAGCAAAATATCCGGCTGCGAATTGATCATAAGGCGATCAAGCCTTTAACCATTTTGTAACTTACTTACACTATTATCTGAAGGTGAGTCTTAAAAGCGAAAAATAGTGGTCGGATGAGTAGTAAAATTACACAGGGAAGCGTAATATCTGAGCAAGATCACATTTCAGTCACAGCTTTCAAGGAGGCCAACGATGTATCAAAAGTATCCTGTGTATAAAGTCCTGTTGCGGCGCGCGCTGGTTATCCTGCTGGGCGTCGTGGCGTTGCCGGTGATGCTGTTTCGCCAGGATCGGGCACGGTTCTACAGCTATCTTCATCGCATGTGGTGCAAAACCAGCGCTAAGCCGGTCTGGCTGGCGCAGAGCGAAGCCGCAGGCGGCGTCTTCTGGTAATCCGCCTGCATCGCAAAACAGAGCCCGATTCTCCCATCGGGCTTTGTTGTTTCTGAAGCCCCGTCACAGAGAAAAGCCTCTCCAGCCCTGACTTGAGGCTGTTATTCATTCAATTTTCAGCTACACTTAAACCTCTACAAGATTTCGGAGGTTGTACAAGTATGAGCGTAAAAATTCCGCTGGGTATCAGTGCCTGCCTGCTGGGAGAGCAAGTCCGTTTCGACGGCGGTCATAAACGTCTGGCGTTTGCCGTCAACGAGCTTGCGCCCTTTGTACGCTTTGAACCGATCTGCCCCGAAATGGCGATAGGCCTGCCGACGCCGCGTCCGGCGCTGCGGCTGGTAAAGCAGGGCGATGAAGAGATCCATCTCTGCTTCAGCAAAGAGGGTGGCGAAGAGCTGACCCAGCAGATGAACGACTGGTCTGCGGAACGGGTTAAATCGCTACATCACCTGTGCGGCTATATTCTGTGCGCCAAATCGCCCAGCTGCGGTATGGAGCGCGTGCGCGTCTATGAACCCGACACCAATAACAACCGTAAAGCGGGAATGGGGCTGTTCGCCGAAAAGCTTAAGGCAGAGCTGCCCTGGCTGCCGGTTGAAGAGGATGGCCGACTGCACGATCCAGCACTGCGCGAAAACTTCGTTGGACGTATCTGTGCGCTGCACGAATTTAATCAGATGTGGCAGCGCGGGCTTACGCGCGCGCAGCTTATCGCCTTCCACAGCCGCTACAAGCTGCTGATGCTGGCGCATTCGCAGGAGAAATATCGCGAGCTCGGCCCGTTCGTCGCCTCAATGAGCCAGTGGGATTCGCTGGAAGCCTTCGCCTTCGAATACCGTAACCGTATGATGGAACTGCTGTCGCAGCCCGCGTCGCGTCGCAACCACACCAACGTGCTGATGCATGCGCAGGGCTATTTCCGCCGTCAGCTCAGCTCTCCGCAGCGTCAGGAGCTGGCGGAGCTGATCGATCGCTATCGCTGCGGCGTGCAGCCGCTGCTGGCGCCGATCACCATGCTGAAGCACTATATGTCGCAGTATCCGCATCCCTGGCTGACGCAGCAGCGCTACTTCGATCCTTACCCGGAGGCGCTGCGACTGCGTTACGGCCAGTAAGATGCGCACCCATTTAGTCTGGCTGCGTAACGACCTACGCGTGAACGATAATCTGGCGCTGAGCGCCGCCTGCCGCGATCCCGACGCAAAGGTGATCGCGCTGTTTATCGCCACGCCGCAGCAGTGGCGTCAGCACGATATGGCGCCGAAACAGGCGGCTTTTATCTATGACAGCCTGCTCGAACTGCAGCAGGCGCTGGCCGATCGCGGCATTGCGCTGTTTACGCAGGCGTGCGACGACTTCGCTGCGTCGATCGATCTGCTGAGCGCTTTCTGCGAAAAGCACCGCGTCGATGCGCTGTTTTACAACTACCAGTATGAGCTGAACGAACACAGGCGCGACGCCGAGGCGGAAAAGCGCCTCAATAAGGCGGGCGTGGTCTGCCAGGGCTTCGACGACAGCCTGCTGCTGCCGCCGGGCAGCGTACAGACCGGCGACGGCAAGATGTACAAAGTCTATACCCCGTTCAGCAAAGCCTTTGTGCGGCGGCTGCAGCAGGCGCTGCCGGAGTGCGTCGCCGCGCCGAAACCGCGCGGCGACGGCGCGATTAAGGCAGAGGCCGCGCCAGCGCGCTTCGACTATCCTGTGGAAGAGTACGACCGCGAACGCTTTCCGCCGGGCGAGCGTGCGGCGCTGGAACGGCTGCGCCATTTCGCCCGCCAGCCGATCCTTGACTACAGCACGGCGCGCGATATGCCAGCGGTAGACGGCACCAGCCGCCTCTCGGTCTATCTCGCCACCGGCGTACTGTCGCCGCGTCAGTGTCTGCATCGCGTACTGAAAGAGCATCCGCGCGCGCTGGAGGAGAGTAACCTCTTCACCTGGCTCAACGAGCTAATCTGGCGCGAGTTTTATCGTCATCTGATGGTAGCGTTTCCGGCGCTTTGCAGGCATCAGCCTTTTGTCGAATGGACGCGTCACGTTGAATGGCAGCGCAACGACGCGCACTTCGCCGCGTGGCAGGCGGGCAAAACCGGCTATCCCATCGTGGATGCGGCGATGCGGCAGATGAAAGCGCTGGGCTGGATGCATAACCGGCTGCGCATGATCACCGCCAGCTTTCTGGTGAAGGATCTGCTGATCGACTGGCGCGAAGGGGAGCGTTACTTCATGCAAAACCTGATCGACGGCGATCTGGCGGCCAACAACGGCGGCTGGCAGTGGGCGGCGTCGACGGGAACCGATCCGGTGCCGTACTTCCGCATTTTTAACCCAACCACGCAGGGCGAACGCTTCGACAGTCAGGGCGCGTTTATCCGCCAGTGGCTACCGGAGCTAAAAGAGGTGCCGGACAGCGATATCCATCAGCCGCAGCGCTGGGCGGAGAAAAACCACAAGAGACTCGATTATCCGTCGCCAATCGTGGAACATAAGCAGGCCCGTAAAAAGACACTAGACGCCTTTGTGCGCGCGAAAAGCGCAGCCTGAGGCGGCATGGAGCCGTTATGAATCATTACGAACTGGAAAAGATCGTCAATCAGCAGCTCAACAGCGGCGCCTTCAGCGACTACGCGCCGAACGGCCTGCAGGTTGAGGGACGAACCGAGGTCAAAACCCTGATCACCGGCGTAACCGCCAGCCAGGCGCTGGTGGATGAAGCCGTGGCGCGCAACGCCGATGCGATTCTGGTGCATCACGGCTATTTCTGGAAAAGCGAGCCGGCGGTCATCAAAGGCATGAAGCGCAACCGCCTGCGCGCGCTGCTGGCGAACGATATCAATCTTTACGGCTGGCATCTGCCGCTCGACGCCCATCCGACGCTGGGCAATAACGCCCAGCTGGCGAAGCTGCTGGATATCGAGGTGAAAGGCGAGGTGCAGCCGCTGGTCTTCTGGGGCGAGCTGACGACGCCGCTGAGCGGCGAGGCGCTGGCGCAGCGCATCGAAGAAAAACTGGGGCGCACGCCGCTGCACTGCGGCGACAACGCGCCGGCGCAGATCCGTCGCGTCGCCTGGTGCAGCGGCGGCGGCCAGGGGTTTATTGACAGCGCGGCCGCGTTCGGCGTCGACGCCTACATCACCGGCGAAGTCTCCGAGCAGACGATTCACAGCGCCCGCGAGCAGGGACTTCATTTCTTCGCCGCCGGCCATCACGCCACTGAGCGCGGCGGCATCAAAGCGCTGGGCGAGTGGCTGGCCAGCGAGCACGGTCTGGACGTGACTTTTATCGATATTCCCAATCCCGCCTGATTTTTCTCCTCCAGTGCGCCCGCTTTCGGGCGCAAATCTGTTGACACCGTTCTGACACTTTCGCATAACTATTCGCTTTGTTCTGATAATCAGCAGCCGCCGCGCGCGTCGCGCAGCGGAAAAGTGGAGGTGGGATTTGCAACGAGCACGATGTTATCTGCTTGGCGAACAGGCGGTGGTGCTGGAGCTTGAACCACCGGTATCGCTGCAAAGCCAGCAGCGCATTTGGGGATTAACGCAGCATCTGCAGCAGCATGAGCAGGTGGCGGAAGTGATTCCAGGCATGAACAATATCACGCTGCTGCTGCGCGACCCGCAGCAGAACGCGCTGGACGCCATCGAACATCTGCAGCGCTGGTGGGAAGAGAGTGAGGCGCTGGAGGCGACGTCGCGGCTGGTGGAAATCCCGGTGATCTACGGCAACGACGCCGGGCCGGATCTGCAGGTGGTGGCTGACCACGCCGGCCTGACGCCGCAGCAGGTGGTGGAGCTGCACAGCAGCATCGACTACGTGGTCTATTTTATCGGCTTTCAGCCGGGATTCCCCTATCTGGGCGGCCTTGACGACCGTCTCCACACGCCGCGCCGCGCCGAACCGCGCCTGAGCGTGCCGGCCGGCTCGGTGGGCATCGGCGGCAGCCAGACCGGCATCTATCCGCTCGCCACGCCGGGCGGCTGGCAGCTGCTGGGGCGAACCCCCGTTGCGCTGTTTAATCCGCGTCAGCAGCCGCCGACGCTGCTGCGTCCCGGCGACAGCGTGCGCTTTGTGCCGCAAAAGGAGGGCATATGTTGAGGATCCTGCGCGCCGGACTGGCGACCACGCTTCAGGACAGCGGCCGCACTGGCTGGCGGCAGTCCGGCATCAGCGTCGGCGGGGTACTCGACCTGCCTGCGATGCGCACCGCCAACCTGCTGGTCGGCAACGCGCCAGACAGCGCGGTGCTGGAAATCGTACTGGGCCAGTTCAAGGCCGAGTTTATGCGCGACGGCTGGTTCGCCCTGACTGGCGCCGCCTGCAATGCCGAGCTGGACGATAAACCGGTCTGGACCGGCTGGCGGCTGCCGGTGAAGAAAGGGCAGGTGCTGACGCTCTCCATGCCGCTGCACGGCATGCGCAGCTATCTGGCGATCCACGGTGGCTTCGACGTCGCACCGATGCTCGGCTCTCTCAGTACCGATTTGAAAGCGGGCTTCGGCGGCTGGGAAGGACGCAAGCTGGAAGATGGCGACCGTTTGCCGCTCGGCAAGCCGACGCAGCACTTTACGCGCAAAGCGGGTGTCCGCCAGCTGCTGTGGGGCAACCGCATCCGCGCGCTGCCGGGGCCGGAATATCACGAGTTCAGCCGCGAGGCGCAGCAGGCCTTCTGGCGCACGCCCTGGATGCTTAGCCCGCAGAGCAACCGTATGGGCTACCGTTTGCAGGGGCCGGAGCTAAAGCGCGAAACCACGCGCGAGCTGCTGTCGCACGGGCTGGTGCCCGGCGTGGTGCAGGTGCCGCCGAACGGTCAGCCGATTGTGCTGATGGCCGATGCGCAGACCACCGGCGGCTATCCGCGAATCGCCTGCGTGATTGACGCCGATCTCTATCAGCTGGCGCAGATCCGTCTGGGCGAGCCGATTCACTTTCTCCAGTGTTCGCTGCCGGTCGCGATGCAGGCCCGTATGCATCAGCGGCGCGCGCTGGAGCATATGGCATGGGGACTTGCTAATGAAAATTGATTTAAACGCCGATCTCGGCGAAGGCGGCGACAGCGATCGCGCGCTGCTGCAGCTGGTCAGCTCGGCCAATATCGCCTGCGGCTTTCACGCCGGCGACGCGCAGACCATGCTGCAGTCGGTGCGCTGGGCGAAAGAGTTCGGCGTAGCCATCGGCGCGCATCCCAGCTTCCCGGATCGCGAGAACTTCGGCCGCACCGCCATGCAGCTGCCGCCGGAAACGGTCTACGCGCAGATGATCTATCAGATCGGCGCGCTGAAAAGCCTGGCGGAGAGCGAAGGCGAGCGGCTGGCGCACGTTAAGCCGCACGGCATGCTCTATAACCAGGCCGCTGTCGACGCGACGCTGGCGGACGCCATCGCGCGCGCGGTCAAGGCGATCGACGCGGATCTGCTCCTGGTCGGGCTGGCGGGCAGCGAATCGATACGCGCCGCCGCGCGCCATGGGCTGCGCACGCGCGAAGAGGTCTTCGCCGATCGCGGCTACCTCAGCAGCGGCGCGCTGGTGCCGCGCAGTCAGCCGGGCGCGATGATTGAAGAAGAGGCGCGCGCTATCCAGCAGACGCTGACCATGGTGAAAGAGGGAAGGGTAGAGAGCGTCAGCGGCGAGTGGGTCGCGGTTAACGCGCAGACCGTTTGTCTGCACGGCGACGGCGCGCACGCGCTGCTGTTTGCAGAGCGTCTGCGCGACCTCTTCGCCGCCGAGCAGATCGCCGTCACCAGCGCCTGAATTTTCATTTTTTGCCCGGCCTCGCAGCCGGGCTTTTTCAACATAAGGGTAAACATGGATAACGTGATAAACCTCTGGCCGCTTCTGGGCATTGCGGCAATCGTCGTCGGCTTTCTGCTGCGCTTCAATCCGGTGCTGGTGGTAATTGTCGCCGGCTTCGTCACCGGCTTTGCCGCGCTGATGCCGCTGGGCGATATTCTGGAAAAACTGGGCGCGGGCTTTCTTAATACGCGCAATCTGCCGCTGATCCTGCTGCTGCCGCTGGCAGTCATCGGCCTGCTGGAGCGGCACGGCCTGAAAGAGCGCGCGCAGGCCTGGATAGCGCAGATCAAAACCGCCACCGCCGGACGCCTGCTGATCGTCTATCTCTTCGTGCGCGAGGTGACGGCGGCGCTCGGCCTGACCAGCCTCGGCGGTCATCCGCAGATGGTGCGTCCGCTGCTGGCCCCGATGGCGGAAGGCGCGACCGAAAACCGCTATGGCGAGGTATCGCCGGAGGTGCGGCATCGTCTGCGCGCCATGTCGGCGGCGACGGATAACGTCGGGCTCTTCTTCGGCGAAGATATTTTCGTCGCCTTCGGCGCGATTATCTTTATGCACAACTTTATGCTGGAGTCGGCCAATATTCAGACCGAGCCGCTGCATATCGCCGTCTGGGGCATCCCTACCGCCGTGGCGGCCTTTCTTATCCACTCGGCGCGCCTGGTGCGGCTCGATCGTCGGCTGGCGCGCGAACTGCAGGCGCTGAACGGCGACGCGCTGAAAGCGAAAGGAGGTCGCTAATGTTTCAACAACAGTATCTGATGTGGCTGGCGGGCCTGATTCTGCTGGTGGTCGCCGTCCTCTCCTGGCGCGATGCGCATAATCCACGCCGCTTCACCACCGGCCTGTTCTGGGCGCTGTACGGGCTGATTTTTCTGGTCGGCGACTGGACCACGCAGCTGATGAGCGCGCTGTTAGGCACCACGGAGCTGGGCACCCGCTATCTGCACATCGGCGTCGGCGTGCTGGTGGTGGCGATGGCGCTGATCGCCGGCTGCGGCGGCGTGCGCCTCGGACGCTACCATCAGCGCAGCGACGAGGAGAAGCAGGTCAGCGCTCGCCGCCTCGGCAACCGGCTCTTCCTGCCCGCGCTGGCGATCCCGGTGGTGACGGTGATCGGCGTGCTCGCTTTTAACCATATTCCCGGCCTGCAGGAAGCGGTATTCGGCGCAGGCAACCATTCGACGCTGGTGACGCTCTTCTCCATGATGATCGGCTGTCTGCTTGGCTGGCTAATTGCGCTGAAGATGACGCACGAGAAACCAGTGCAGTCGATGCAGGAGACGCGTCGCCTGCTCGATGCCATCGGCTGGGCCTTTATCCTGCCGCAAATTCTCGCCACCTTGGGCCTGCTGTTCACCAGCGCCGGCGTCGGCAGCGCCATTTCCCATCTCACGGAGAACTATCTGGCGGTCGACAACCGCTTTGTCGCCGTCACGGTCTACGCCGTCGGCATGGCGCTGCTGACCATGGTGATGGGCAACGCCTTCGCCGCGTTCCCGATTATTACCGCCGGCGTCGGCATTCCGATTCTGGTGCTGCAGCATCATGGCGATCCCGCCGTGATGGCGGCGATCGGCATGTTCTCGGGCTACTGCGGCACGCTGATGACGCCGATGGCGGCCAACTTCAATATCGTGCCCGCCGCGCTGCTGGAGCTGCCGGATCGTAACGCGGTGATCAAGGCTCAGGTGCCGACCGGTGTGCTACTGTTAATCGTTAACGTATTTCTGCTCTATTTCCTGATGTTCCGGTGAGGTCAGTATGAAGACGGTATTAGTGACGGCGTTCGAGCCTTTCGGCGGCGAAACGATCAATCCCTCGTGGGAAGCGGTGCGCGCGCTCGAAGGCAAAGCGATCGGCGGCGCGCGCATCGTGGCGCGTCAGCTGCCGGTGGTCTTTAGCGACGTGCTCGGCGTGCTCTATGCCGCCATGGATGAAGTCGAGCCCGATTTGATTCTCTCTGTCGGCCAGGCGGGCGGGCGCAGCGATATCACCGTCGAGCGCATCGGCATTAACGTCGACGACGCGCGTATCGCCGATAACGCGGGGCAGCAGCCGGTGGACGAGCCGATTGTGGCGGACGGCCCGGCGGGCTATTTCTCCACGCTGCCGATTAAGGCGATTGTCGCCGCGGTGCGCGCGGCCGGGATCCCCGCGTCGGTGTCGCAAACCGCCGGCACCTTTACCTGCAATCGCGTGATGTACGGCCTGCTGCACCGGCTGCACAGCCAGGGCAACCGCGTGCGCGGCGGCTTCGTGCATATTCCCTATCTGCCTGAGCAGGCGGCGCAGCACCTTGGCGCGCCAAGCATGGCGCGCGATCACGTGATGCAGGCGCTGGAGATCGCCATTCGCGTCTCGCTGGAGACGGAAACGGACCTGAAAGTCGGCGGCGGCGCCACGCACTAAGAGGACGACTATGCCTGAAGGACCGGAGATCCGCCGCGCGGCGGATCAGCTTGAAGAAGCGATTGTCGGCAAACCGTTGACGGACGTCTGGTTTGCCTTTCCCGAACTCAAAACCTACGAGCCGGCGCTGCTGGGCGAGCAGGTCAATGCCATCGAGACGCGCGGCAAAGCGCTGCTGACGCACTTTTCCAACGGCCTGACGCTCTACAGCCATAATCAGCTGTACGGCGTCTGGCGCGTGGTGGAGAGCGGCACGGTGCCGGAAACTAAACGCCAGCTGCGCGTGCGGCTGGCGGTCGCCGATCGCGCCATTCTGCTCTACAGCGCCTCCGATATCGAACTGCTGAACGCCGAGTCGCTGGCGGCGCATCCGTTTTTAAATCGCGTTGGCCCCGACGTGCTCGATGCGCAGCTTGACGTAGCGACGGTGCGCGAGCGGCTGCTGTCGCCGCGCTTTCGCCGCCGTCAGTTCAGCGGGCTGCTGCTCGATCAGGCGTTTCTGGCGGGGCTGGGCAACTATCTGCGCGTAGAGATCCTCTGGCAGGCGGGCCTGCTGGCGCAGCATCGCGCGCAGGATTTAACGGATCAGCAGCTTGACGTGCTCAGCGAGGCGCTGCTGGCGATACCGCGTCACTCCTACCGGATGCGCGGCACCATGAAGAAGTACCATCACGGCGCGGCGTTTCGCTTTGAGGTGTTTCATCGGCAGGGCAAGAAGTGCCGCCGCTGCGGCGAGATGATTCAGAAGGGAACGCTGTCGTCGCGCCCGTTTTACTGGTGTCCGGGTTGCCAGCACTAAAAGGGCACGGCCTATTGCTACAGACGACTTAAAAGCTTAAGGAGCGGGTAACCGGACTCGAGGAGCAAAGCGTCCCACGCCAGGGATGGCGTGGGCCGAGCTGGCAAGGATGCCGTTTGTTGCGTCTTTGCGATCGGGTCCGGCTACCCGCGACCGTCACAGAGCTATCAGGCTATACAACGCACAAAAGCAAAAGCGGAGATTTCTCTCCGCTCATAGTCTGATATATCGAGCCGACGCGGGTAACATAGCCCGATCGCAAAGTCGCTTTACGCATCCCTGCGCGCTCGGCCCACGCCATCCCTGGCGTGGGACGCTTTGCTCTTCGGGCCATGTTACCCGCTCTTCAGGCTTCTGTGCGGCCTGAACAGAATCCGCTGCGGTTATTTCTTCAGCGCAGACGTAAACTCACGCTCGGTATAGCCGGTATAGAGCTGACGCGGACGCGCAATTTTCATGCCTTCGTCATGCATCTCTTTCCAGTGGGCGATCCAGCCGACGGTACGCGCCATGGCGAAAATCACGGTAAACATCGAAGACGGAATACCCATCGCTTTCAGAATAATGCCGGAGTAGAAATCGACGTTCGGATAGAGTTTGCGCTCGATAAAGTAGGGGTCGTTCAGCGCGATATGCTCCAGCTCCATCGCCACTTCCAGCAGGTCATCCTTCATGCCCAGCTCGTTCAGCACTTCATGGCAGGTCTCACGCATCACGGTGGCGCGCGGGTCGTAGTTCTTGTAAACGCGGTGACCAAAGCCCATCAGGCGGAAAGAGTCGTTTTTATCTTTCGCGCGGCGCACAAATTCCGGAATATGCTCAACGGTGCTGATCTCTTCCAGCATACGCAGAGTCGCTTCGTTCGCGCCGCCGTGCGCCGGTCCCCACAGCGAGGCGATGCCCGCGGCGATACAGGCGAACGGGTTGGCGCCGGACGAGCCTGCGGTGCGCACGGTAGACGTAGAGGCGTTCTGCTCATGGTCGGCGTGCAGGATAAGAATACGGTCCATGGCGCGTTCCAGCACCGGGTTCACCTTGTACTCTTCGCAAGGGGTGGCGAACATCATATGCAGGAAGTTGCCGGCGTAGGAGAGATCGTTGCGCGGATAAACGAAAGGCTGACCGATAGAATATTTGTAACACATTGCCGCCATGGTCGGCATCTTCGACAGCAGACGGAACGCGGCGATTTCACGGTGACGCTCGTTATTCACATCCAGCGAATCGTGATAAAAGGCAGCCAGCGCGCCGGTCACGCCGCACATCACCGCCATTGGGTGGGAGTCGCGACGGAAGCCGTGGAACAGACGGGTAATCTGCTCATGGATCATGGTATGACGGGTTACGGTCTCGCGGAACTCTTCAAACTGCTTCTGCGTCGGCGCTTCGCCGTTCAGCAGGATATAGCATACTTCCAGATAGTTAGAGTGGGTCGCCAACTGATCGATAGGGAAGCCGCGATGCAGCAGAATGCCTTCATCGCCGTCGATAAAGGTGATTTTGGATTCGCAGGACGCTGTAGAGGTGAAACCCGGGTCAAAGGTGAAAAGGCCGCTGGAGCCCAGGGCGCGGACATCAACCACATCCTGCCCAAGTGTGCCTTGCAGCACGTCCAGCTCAAGAGCCGTGTCATCTTGTAGGGTTAGCGTCACTTTTTTATCTGTCATTTTCGTCTCCATAGCGCCTTATGTAAGTATGGATCTTAGACACCTGAAAAGCGGTCATGTTGCGGTCGCCATTAACTTCACAATAACACTCTGCGGTAACAACGCGGGTGCAGGGTACAGAGTGAGAGGCGTTTCCCGGCAGGGAACGTGGCAGTCATGAAATTCTGCATATCGCGGTTGTTAAAGATCCGGTCTGGACATAACTTTCTGGTAATCAACAACCTGTTGTTTTAGGGTGCTCATAACCAGAATGTTACATAACTTGTTCTTAGGGGAAAGTGTATCCCCATAACTTTTGTGCATCACTGGGGTTTGATGCCCTAGTTTGTAACTGAATTGTTGAACTTTTGTCAAATCAGATAATTAGATTTGTATTAAATGTGAAATTCGTGAGTCGGATCACTGTTTCACGCAAATGTACCCAAAGAGATTGTAGGGTAATTGTAATAAGAATGTGATCGTCCTATACTGCCGCCAGGTCTCCGGAAACCCCCTGACACCAGGAGCCACCCAGCGTTTCTACCGCGTCAATTAACACTGGATGTTGCTGATTTGGTGACGGTTAAAGTCTGAACACACCTGTGATTCGACTCCGCCTCAGGGACCGGAGGAAGCAAAATAAAAAAGAGCTGTGTGGGCAAAACCGTGAAAAAACAAAGACCTGTCAACTTGGATCTCTCGACGATCCGGTTTCCCGTTACTGCAATATCGTCCATTCTCCACCGCGTTTCCGGCGTCATAACCTTTGTGGCTCTCGGTATCCTGCTCTGGTTGCTGGGCACTTCTCTCTCTTCCCCGGAAGGTTTCCAGCACGCTGCCGCCATTATGGATAGCTTCTTCGTGAAGTTTATTCTCTGGGGCATCCTTACCGCGCTGGCATTCCACACGGTGGGCGGGATTCGTCATATGTTGATGGACTTTGGTTACCTTGCTGAGACGCTGGCTATCGGCCGCCAATCCGCCTGGGTCACCTTCGGCATTACTGTCGTGCTTTCAATCCTGGCAGGAGTTCTCGTATGGTAAGCAATGCATCCTCGTTGGGCCGCAACGGCATTCAGGACTGGCTGCTGCTGCGCGCTTCGGCAATCCTCATTACGCTCTACATCCTCTACATCGTGGGCTTTATCGCCCTGACCGACACGCTGACCTATGATGTCTGGCGCGGCTTCTTCGCCTCGTCTTTCACCAAAGTGTTCACTCTGCTGACGCTGTTCTCGATTCTGATCCACGGCTGGATTGGAATGTGGCAAGTGCTGACCGACTACGTAAAAGGTTTGGCCGTGCGTCTGATTCTGCAGTTTGCGATTGTGATCGCGCTGTTGTCGTATGCAATTTATGGAACTGTTGTGGTGTGGGGTGTGTAAATGAATTTGCCAGTCAGAGAATTTGATGCCGTGGTGATCGGCGCAGGCGGCGCAGGAATGCGCGCCGCACTGCAAATCTCCCAGTCGGGCCAGACCTGCGCCCTGCTGTCGAAAGTCTTCCCGACCCGTTCCCACACCGTGTCTGCGCAGGGCGGCATTACCGTCGCGCTCGGCAACACCCATGAAGACAACTGGGAATGGCATATGTACGATACCGTCAAAGGTTCCGACTATATCGGCGACCAGGACGCGATCGAATATATGTGTAAAACCGGCCCGGAAGCGATTCTGGAGCTGGAACATATGGGTCTGCCGTTCTCCCGTCTGGAGGATGGCCGCGTTTATCAGCGTCCGTTCGGCGGCCAGTCGAAAAATTTCGGCGGCGAGCAGGCGGCACGCACCGCGGCCGCGGCTGACCGTACCGGTCACGCGCTGCTGCATACGCTCTATCAGCAGAACCTGAAAAACAAAACCACCATCTTCTCCGAATGGTATGCGCTCGACCTGGTGAAAAATCAGGACGGCGCCATTGTCGGCTGTACGGCGATCTGCATTGAAACCGGCGAAACCGTCTACTTCAAAGCCAAAGCGACCATTCTGGCCACCGGCGGCGCCGGCCGTATCTATCAGTCCACCACCAACGCGCATATCAACACCGGCGACGGCGTCGGTATGGCGCTGCGCGCAGGCGTGCCGGTGCAGGATATGGAGATGTGGCAGTTCCACCCGACCGGCATCGCCGGCGCGGGCGTGCTGGTAACCGAAGGGTGCCGCGGCGAAGGCGGCTACCTGCTGAACAAACACGGCGAGCGCTTTATGGAGCGTTACGCGCCGAATGCCAAAGATCTGGCGGGCCGCGACGTGGTCGCGCGCTCGATGATGATTGAAATCCGCGAAGGCCGCGGCTGCGACGGCCCCTGGGGCCCGCATATCAAACTGAAGCTCGATCACCTGGGCGCCGAAGTGCTGGAGTCGCGACTGCCGGGCATCCTCGAGCTGTCGCGCACCTTTGCGCACGCCGATCCGATCAAAGAGCCGATTCCGGTGATCCCGACCTGTCACTACATGATGGGCGGCATTCCGACCAAAGTGACCGGCCAGGCGCTGCGCGTTAACGCGCAGGGCGAAGATGAAGTGATCCCCGGCCTGTTCGCCGTTGGCGAAATCGCCTGCGTCTCGGTGCACGGCGCCAACCGCCTCGGCGGCAACTCGCTGCTGGACCTGGTGGTATTCGGCCGCGCGGCCGGCGTGCATCTGATGGAGTGCATCGAACAACAGGGCCCGCTGCGCGACGCCACGCTGGATGAAATCGACGCCGCCATGGCGCGCTTCAACCGCTGGGAAAACAACACCACCGGCGAAGACCCGGTAGAAATCCGTAAAGCGCTGCAGCGCTGCATGCAGAACAACTTCTCAGTATTCCGCGAAGGCGATGCGATGAAGCAGGGTCTGGAAGAGCTGAAACAGATTCGCGAGCGTCTGAAATCAGCCCGTCTGGATGACCGTTCACCGGACTTCAATACCCAGCGTATTGAGTGCTTGGAGCTGGATAACCTGATGGAAACGGCTTACGCCACGGCGGTAGCGGCGAACTTCCGCACCGAAAGCCGCGGCGCGCACAGTCGATTCGACTTCCCGGATCGCGATGATGAAAACTGGTTGTGCCACAGTCTCTACGTCCCCGAAACCGAGAGCATGACGCGCCGCGAGGTGAACATGCAGCCGAAACTGCGCGCGGCCTTCCCGCCGAAAGTGCGTACCTACTAATAGCGGAGACGATCATGAAACTCGAGTTTTCAATTTATCGCTACAATCCTGAAGTCGACGCCGCGCCGCGCATGCAGGATTACACGCTGGAATCGGAAGACGGCCGCGACATGATGCTGCTGGACGCGCTTATCCGTCTGAAAGAGAAAGATCCGACGCTGGCGTTTCGTCGCTCCTGCCGTGAAGGCGTGTGCGGCTCCGACGGCCTCAATATGAACGGCAAAAACGGCCTGGCGTGCATCACGCCGGTGTCGGCGCTGGGCAACGGCACGAAGAAGATCGTTATTCGTCCGCTGCCGGGTCTGCCGGTGGTTCGCGACCTGGTCGTGGATATGGGGCAATTCTACGCGCAGTATGAGAAGATTAAGCCTTACCTGTTGAATAACGGAGAGAATCCGCCGGCGCGCGAACATCTGCAGTCGCCTGGCGAGCGCGAGCATCTGGATGGTTTGTACGAGTGTATTCTCTGCGCCTGCTGCTCGACCTCCTGTCCGTCGTTCTGGTGGAATCCGGACAAGTTCGTCGGTCCTGCGGGTCTGCTGGCCGCGTATCGCTTCATCATCGACAGTCGCGACACCGAAAGTGAAGCGCGTCTGGACAATCTGAGTGACGCTTTCAGCGTTTTCCGCTGTCACAGCATTATGAACTGTGTGAGCGTGTGTCCGAAAGGGCTGAACCCGACGCGCGCCATCGGCCATATCAAGTCGATGCTGCTGCAGCGGGGCGCGTAAAACAGTATCCGTCCGGGAACCTCAGGTTCCCGGCGTTTTACGGAAGCCTTGCTAAGCGCGGCGACGCCACGCTTAGCAAGGTTCCCTTACGGGCAGGGCGCGTGTGAGCGCACAGGCTCGTATCGCTGAACTCACTACGGCAAACCGCGAAAGCGGCAACAAATGAAACCTCAAAAAAGCATAGTAATGCTTAAGGGATCACAATGCAGAACAGCGCGATGAAGCCCTGGCTGGACTCCTCCTGGCTGGCCGGCGCGAACCAGTCTTACATAGAGCAACTCTATGAGGATTTCCTGACCGATCCGGACTCTGTCGATGCAGTGTGGCGCACGATGTTCCAACAGCTGCCGGGCACCGGCGTGAAACCTGAACAGTTTCACTCCACCACGCGCGAATACTTTCGTCGCCTGGCGAAAGATGCATCTCGTTACACCTCCACCGTCTCCGATCCGGCCGCCAATTCAAAGCAGGTTAAAGTCCTGCAGCTGATTAACGCCTTCCGTTTTCGCGGCCATCAGCATGCGAATCTCGACCCGCTTGGCCTGTGGAAGCAGGATCGCGTCGCTGACCTCGATCCCGCTTTTCACGATCTGACCGACGCCGATTTTCAGGAAAGCTTTAACGTAGGCTCTTTCGCTATCGGCAAAGAGACCATGAAGCTGGCCGACCTCTTCGACGCGCTGCAGCAGACCTATTGCGGTTCTATCGGCGCAGAGTACATGCACATCAACAACACCGAAGAGAAGCGCTGGATCCAGCAGCGTCTTGAATCGGCGGCGGGCCGTGCAGCTTTTAGCAGCGAAGAGAAAAAAGGTTTCCTGAAAGAGCTGACCGCAGCGGAAGGGCTGGAAAAATACCTGGGCGCGAAATTCCCGGGCGCGAAACGCTTCTCGCTGGAGGGCGGCGACGCGCTGATCCCGATGCTGCGTGAAATGATCCGCCATGCGGGCAAGAGCGGCACGCGCGAAGTGGTGCTGGGTATGGCGCACCGCGGTCGCCTTAACGTGCTGATCAACGTGCTGGGCAAAAAGCCGCAGGATCTCTTCGACGAGTTCTCCGGCAAGCATAAAGATCACCTCGGCACCGGCGACGTGAAATACCATATGGGCTTCTCGTCTGACGTAGAGACCGAAGGCGGCCTGGTGCATCTGGCGCTGGCGTTCAACCCGTCGCATCTGGAAATCGTCAGCCCGGTCGTCATGGGCTCGGTGCGCGCGCGTCTCGATCGTCTCGATTCGCCGGGCAGCAACCAGGTTCTGCCGATCACCATCCACGGCGACGCCGCGGTTATCGGCCAGGGCGTGGTGCAGGAAACCCTGAACATGTCTCAGGCGCGCGGCTATGAAGTCGGCGGCACCGTCCGTATCGTGATCAACAACCAGGTGGGCTTTACCACCTCCAACCCGCGCGACGCCCGTTCGACGCCGTACTGTACCGATATCGGTAAAATGGTGCTGGCGCCGATCTTCCACGTCAACGCGGACGATCCGGAAGCGGTGGCCTTTGTCACGCGTCTGGCGCTCGACTATCGCAACACCTTCAAGCGCGACGTCTTTATCGATCTGGTTTGCTACCGTCGTCACGGCCATAACGAGGCCGACGAGCCGAGTGCGACCCAGCCGCTGATGTATCAGAAGATCAAAAAGCATCCGACGCCGCGTAAGCTCTATGCCGATCGTCTGGCGGCGGAAGGCTCTGCCAGCGCGGAAGATGCGACCGAGATGGTCAATCTCTATCGCGACGCGCTGGACGCGGGCGAATGCGTGGTAGCCGAATGGCGTCCGATGAGCCTGCACTCCTTTACCTGGTCGCCTTACCTCAACCATGAGTGGGATGAGAGCTACCCGGCCACCGTCGAACCGAAACGTCTGCAGGAGCTGGCGCGCCGCATCAGCCAGATCCCTGACGCGGTCGAAGTGCAGGCGCGCGTGGCGAAAATCTACAACGACCGTAAAGAGATGGCCGAAGGCAACAAGCCCTTCGACTGGGGCGGCGCCGAGAACCTGGCCTACGCCACGCTGGTGGATGAGGGCATTCCGGTGCGTCTCTCCGGCGAGGACTCTGGTCGCGGCACCTTCTTCCACCGTCATGCGGTGATCCACAACCAGGCTAACGGCTCGACCTACACGCCGCTGCACCATATCCATAATGGACAGGGTCAGTTCAAGGTGTGGGATTCCGTGCTGTCGGAAGAGGCGGTACTGGCGTTCGAATATGGCTACGCCACCGCAGAGCCGCGCACCCTGACCATCTGGGAAGCGCAGTTCGGCGACTTCGCCAACGGCGCGCAGGTGGTGATCGACCAGTTCATCAGCTCCGGCGAGCAGAAGTGGGGTCGTATGTGCGGCCTGGTGATGCTGCTGCCGCACGGCTACGAAGGCCAGGGCCCGGAACACTCCTCCGCGCGTCTGGAGCGTTACCTGCAACTCTGCGCCGAGCAGAACATGCAGGTGTGCGTGCCCTCTACGCCGGCGCAGGTTTACCACATGCTGCGTCGTCAGGCGCTGCGCGGTATGCGCCGTCCGCTGATCGTCATGTCGCCGAAATCGCTGCTGCGTCATCCGCTGGCGATCTCGTCGCTGGACGAGCTGGCCAACGGCAGCTTCCAGCCGGCCATCGGCGAAATCGACGCGCTCGATCCGCAGCAGGTGAAACGCGTGGTGCTCTGCTCCGGCAAGGTCTACTACGATCTGCTTGAGCAGCGCCGCAAAAACGAGCAGACCGATGTCGCCATCGTGCGCATCGAGCAGCTCTATCCGTTCCCGCATAAAGCGGTGCAGGAAGCGTTAAAAGATTATGCCCATGTGCAGGATTTCGTCTGGTGTCAGGAAGAGCCGCTGAATCAGGGCGCATGGTATTGTAGCCAGCATCACTTCCGCGAAGTGGTTCCGTTTGGCGCGTCGCTGCGCTATGCGGGCCGTCCGGCCTCCGCTTCGCCGGCCGTGGGCTATATGTCCGTACATCAACAACAGCAGCAAGACCTGGTTAATGACGCGCTGAACCTTGGTTAATTTAAAAGGAAAGATAATGAGTAGCGTAGATATTCTCGTTCCCGACCTGCCTGAATCCGTTGCCGATGCCACCGTGGCAACCTGGCACAAAAAACCAGGCGATGCGGTAAGCCGCGACGAAGTGCTGGTAGAGATCGAAACAGACAAAGTGGTACTGGAAGTGCCGGCCCAGGCTGACGGCGTGCTTGAAGCCGTGCTGGAAGATGAAGGCGCGACCGTCACGTCGCGTCAGATTCTGGGTCGCCTGAAAGAGGGCAACAGCGCTGGCAAAGAGACCAGCGCCAAAGCCGAAGCCAACGAGTCCACGCCGGCGCAGCGCCAGACCGCGTCGCTGGAAGAAGAGAGCAACGATGCGCTGAGCCCGGCCATTCGTCGCCTGATCGCCGAACACGATCTCGACGCGACGCAGATTAAAGGCAGCGGCGTTGGCGGTCGTATTACGCGCGAAGATGTGGAAAAGCATCTGGCGAATAAACCTGCCGCGGCCAAAGCCGCGCCGGCCGCCGCTGAAGCTGCGCCGCAGCCAGCCGTCGCCAACCGCAGCGAAAAACGCGTGCCGATGACCCGTCTGCGCAAGCGCGTGGCCGAGCGTCTGCTGGAAGCGAAGAACAGCACCGCCATGCTGACCACCTTCAACGAAGTGAACATGAAGCCGATCATGGATCTGCGCAAGCAGTACGGCGACTCCTTCGAGAAGCGTCACGGCGTGCGTCTGGGCTTTATGTCCTTCTACCTCAAGGCTGTGGTGGAAGCGCTGAAGCGTTTCCCGGAAGTAAACGCCTCAATCGACGGCGAAGATGTGGTGTATCACAACTACTTCGACGTCAGCATCGCTGTCTCCACGCCGCGCGGCCTGGTGACGCCGGTGCTGAAAGATGTCGACGCGCTGAGCATGGCGGACATCGAGAAGAAAATCAAAGAGCTGGCGGTGAAAGGCCGTGACGGCAAGCTGACGGTCGACGAACTGACCGGCGGCAACTTCACCATCACCAACGGCGGCGTTTTCGGCTCGCTGATGTCGACGCCGATCATCAACCCGCCGCAGAGCGCCATCCTGGGCATGCACGCCATCAAAGATCGTCCGATGGCGGTCAATGGTCAGGTCGTGGTGCTGCCGATGATGTATCTGGCACTCTCCTACGATCACCGCTTGATCGATGGCCGTGAATCGGTCAGCTATCTGGTGGCGGTGAAAGAGCTGCTGGAAGATCCGGCGCGTCTGCTGCTGGACGTCTGATTTTTGCCGGGCGCGCCGACGAAACGCGCGCCCAACCTTATTACTCTTTTCAGACCTGAATGGATAGAACATCATGAACTTACACGAATACCAGGCGAAACAGCTGTTTGCACGGTATGGTATGCCGGCACCCACCGGTTACGCCTGCACTACGCCACGCGAAGCAGAAGAAGCGGCCTCTAAAATTGGTGCTGGCCCGTGGGTAGTGAAATGTCAGGTTCATGCCGGCGGACGCGGTAAAGCGGGCGGCGTGAAAGTGGTTAACAGCAAGGAAGAGATTCGCGCTTTCGCTGAACACTGGCTGGGCAAACGCCTGGTGACCTATCAAACTGACGCCGACGGCCAGCCGGTAAACCAGATCCTGGTTGAAGCGGCGACCGACATCGATCAGGAACTCTATCTGGGCGCGGTGGTTGACCGTGCGACCCGTCGCGTGGTCTTTATGGCCTCGACCGAAGGCGGCGTTGAGATTGAGAAAGTGGCGGAAGAGACCCCGCACCTGATCCACAAAATGGCGCTCGATCCGCTGACCGGTCCGCAGCCTTATCAGGGCCGCGAGCTGGCGTTCAAACTCGGCCTGACCGGCAAGCAGGTCAGCCAGTTCACGAAAATCTTTATGGGCCTGGCGACGCTGTTCCTGGAGCGCGACCTGGCGCTGGTTGAGATCAACCCGCTGGTGATCACTAAGCAGGGCGATCTGGTCTGCCTCGACGGCAAGCTGGGCGTGGACGGCAATGCGCTGTTCCGTCAGCCGGAGCTGCGCGAAATGCGCGACCCGAGCCAGGAAGACCCGCGCGAAGCGCACGCTACGCAGTGGGAACTGAACTACGTGGCGCTGGAAGGCAATATCGGCTGTATGGTCAACGGCGCAGGTCTGGCGATGGGCACCATGGACATCGTTAAGCACCACGGCGGCCAGCCGGCTAACTTCCTCGATGTGGGCGGCGGCGCGACCAAAGAGCGCGTTACCGAAGCCTTTAAAATCATCCTTTCCGACGACGCGGTAAAAGCGGTATTCGTTAACATCTTCGGCGGCATCGTGCGCTGCGACCTGATTGCCGACGGCATCATCGGCGCGGTAGCGGAAGTCGGCGTCAACGTGCCGGTCGTGGTGCGTCTGGAAGGAAACAACGCTGAGCTGGGCGCACAGAAACTGGCGGACAGCGGACTGAATATCATTGCAGCAACCAGCCTGACAGATGCGGCACAGCGCGTCGTTGCGGCTGCGGAGGGGAAATAATGTCTATTCTGATCGACAAAAACACTAAAGTGATTTGCCAGGGTTTTACTGGCGGTCAGGGTACCTTCCACTCTGAGCAGGCGCTGGCTTACGGCACGCAGCTGGTTGGCGGCGTGACGCCGGGCAAAGGCGGCACCACCCATCTCGGCCTGCCGGTGTTCAACACCGTGCGCGAAGCGGTAGAAGCCACCGGCGCGACGGCGACCGTGATCTACGTTCCGGCGCCGTTCTGTAAAGACGGCATTCTGGAAGCGATTGATGCAGGCATCAAGCTGATCATCACCATCACCGAAGGCATTCCGACGCTGGATATGCTGACGATTAAAGTGAAGCTGGATGAAGCGGGCGTGCGCATGATCGGCCCGAACTGTCCGGGCGTGATCACCCCAGGCGAATGCAAAATCGGCATCATGCCGGGTCACATCCATCAGCCAGGCCGCGTCGGCATCGTGTCGCGCTCGGGCACCCTGACCTATGAAGCGGTGAAGCAGACCACGGACATCGGCTACGGCCAGTCGACCTGCGTCGGCATCGGCGGCGACCCGATCCCGGGCTCCAACTTCATCGACATCCTGAAAATGTTCCAGGATGACCCGCAGACCGAAGCGATCGTGATGATTGGCGAAATCGGCGGCAGCGCGGAAGAAGAGGCGGCGGCGTTCATTAAAGAGCACGTCACTAAACCGGTTGTTGGCTATATCGCGGGCGTTACCGCGCCGAAAGGCAAGCGTATGGGCCATGCGGGCGCCATCATCGCCGGCGGCAAAGGCACGGCGGACGAGAAGTTCGCGGCGCTGGAAGCGGCAGGCGTGAAAACCGTGCGCAGCCTCGCGGATATCGGCGACGCGGTGAAAGCGGTGCTGCCGGCTAAATAAGCGCGCATGCATCAGCTATCAGGCCACCCTTCGGGGTGGCTTTTTTTTGCCTGTAGAGAGAGTAGGGCGCGGAAAACGCTTCTTCGGACGCGGGCAGCGAGAGGCGTAACGGGCGGGAAGCCGTAGGTTCTTTTTAAGGTGGAAAGTTAAAAATTAAAATTAAAGGTAATGCTTTTCTAAATTACGCCAATTATCAGTGACAACTAATTAACAATCTTCCCAAGGCTACATATCTGGAAATTAAAAGCGTTAATCCAGATCAATAAATCTCGATATTTAACAAACTTTACCGCTGGCAAAGCGTAAGCCAACCGGTTTTAATTGCGCTGCATCAATTCAGTCGTTTCCAATAACATCCAGGAGATTGCGCCAGGTCGCGCTAAATCAATGCCGCCGGCTTTTCTCGCTCGCCTGCCTGAAATCAACTGAATGATGCTTTTCGGGGAAGTTTCACCACTGTTACTCGCTCACGTCGGGCCGCGGATGCGTCTTATCTGTCGGTAACAAAAAGCTGGAATTAATAATCAGTCGTTCCTGAATCTTATTCTCTGCGTCAATGCCAGTTGTTCGCCGTTGTTATTCGCAGAGTAAGGTCATGCGAGGAGCAAGGAGTCATTATGCTAGATATCGTCGAGCTGTCGCGTTTACAGTTTGCCTTAACGGCGATGTACCATTTCCTGTTTGTCCCGCTTACGCTCGGTATGGCGTTTTTGCTGGCGATCATGGAAACGGTCTACGTCCTGAGCGGCAAACAGATCTATAAAGATATGACCAAATTCTGGGGCAAGTTATTCGGCATTAACTTTGCGCTGGGCGTGGCTACCGGACTGACCATGGAGTTTCAGTTCGGCACCAACTGGTCTTATTACTCTCACTACGTCGGCGACATCTTCGGTGCGCCGCTCGCCATCGAAGGGCTGATGGCGTTCTTCCTGGAATCCACCTTCGTCGGGCTCTTTTTCTTCGGCTGGGATCGCCTGAGCAAAAAGCAGCATCTGGCGGTCACCTGGCTGGTGGCGCTGGGTTCTAACCTGTCGGCGCTCTGGATCCTGGTGGCGAACGGCTGGATGCAGAATCCTATCGCCTCCGCGTTCAACTACGAAACCATGCGAATGGAGATGCTGAGCTTCTCCGAACTGGTGCTCAATCCGGTGGCGCAGGTGAAGTTCGTGCATACCGTGGCAGCGGGCTACACCACCGGCGCCATGTTTATTCTCGGCATCAGCGCCTGGTATCTGCTTAAGGGACGCGACGTCGCCTTTGCGAAACGTTCGTTCGCCATCGCCGCCAGCTTCGGCATGGCGGCGGTGCTGTCAGTTATCGTGCTGGGTGACGAGTCGGGCTACGAAATGGGCGACGTGCAGAAAACCAAGCTCGCCGCTATTGAAGCCGAATGGGATACCCAGCCCGCGCCAGCGGCCTTCACGCTGTTCGGCCTGCCGGATCAGGAGAAGCAGGAAAACGCCGCGGCGGTGCAGATCCCTGGCCTGCTTGGCCTGATTGCCACGCGATCTGTCGATACGCCGGTCACCGGCCTGAAAGATCTGATGGCGCAGCATGAGGTGCGCATCCGCAACGGCATGAAAGCCTACGCGCTGCTGAATCAGCTGCGCAGCGGCAGCGAAGATCCGGCGGTGCGCGAGGCCTTCGACCAGAGCAAACAGGATCTGGGCTACGGCCTGCTGCTGAAACGCTATACCCCGAACGTGGCGGATGCCACCGAGGCGCAAATCAGTCAGGCGGTGAAAGACTCTATTCCGCGCGTGGCGCCGCTCTATTTCGCCTTCCGCATTATGGTGCTGGCGGGCGTGCTGCTGCTGGGCATTATCACCTTCTCGTTCTGGAGCGTGATCCGCAACCGCGTCGGCAAGCATCGCTGGCTGCTGAAAGCGGCGCTCTACGGCATACCGCTGCCATGGATCGCGGTCGAGGCGGGCTGGTTCGTCGCCGAATATGGTCGCCAGCCGTGGGCGATCGGCGAAGTGCTGCCGACCTCGGTGGCCAACTCGTCGCTGACCGTGGGCGATCTGCTCTTCTCCATGCTGCTGATCTGCGGTCTGTACACGCTGTTCCTCGTGGCGGAGATGTATCTGATGTTTAAATTCGCGCGCCTCGGGCCGAGCAGCCTGAAAACTGGACGCTATCACCATGAGCAGGTCGCGGCGACGGCTGAGCCGGTACGCGGTTAAGGAGAGCAACCATGTTTGATTATGAAGTTTTGCGCTTTGTCTGGTGGCTGCTGATCGGCATTCTGCTGGTGGGCTTCGCCGTAGCGGACGGCTTTGATATGGGCGTCGGCATGCTGACGCGGCTGATGGGGCGTAACGACACCGAACGCCGCATTATGATCAACAGCATCGCGCCGCACTGGGACGGCAACCAGGTCTGGCTGATCACCGCAGGCGGGGCGCTGTTCGCCGCCTGGCCGATGGTGTATGCCGCCGCCTTCTCCGGCTTCTATGTGGCGATGATTCTGGTGCTGGCGTCGCTCTTTTTTCGTCCGGTAGGTTTCGATTATCGTTCTAAAATTGAAGATATGCGCTGGCGGGGCATGTGGGACTGGGGCGTCTTTATCGGCAGCTTCGTGCCGCCGCTGGTGATTGGCGTCGCGTTCGGCAATCTGCTGCAGGGCGTGCCGTTCCGCGCGGATGAATTTTTGCGCCTCGATTACACCGGCAACTTCTTCCAGCTGCTCAATCCGTTCGGGCTGCTGGCGGGCGCGATCAGCGTCGCGATGATCCTGACGCAGGGCGCGACCTACTTGCAGATGCGCACCGCAGGGGAGCTGCATCTGCGTTCGCGCGCGGTGGCGCAGGTAGCGGCGCTGGTGATGATGGTCTGCTTCGTGCTGGCGGGCGTCTGGGTGAAATATGGCATCGACGGCTACGTCATTACTAGCGCCATCGATCACCACGCCGCGTCGAATCCGCTGGGCAAAACCGTGGTGCGCGAGGCGGGCGCCTGGCTGGCGAACTTTAACCATATGCCGGCGCTGTGGCTCTTTCCGCTGCTCGGCGTGGTGCTGCCGCTGCTGACGGTCATTTTCTCGCGCTGCGAGAAGGGCGGCTGGGCATTCGTCAGCTCGTCGCTGACGCTGGCGTGCGTCATTATGACCGCCGGCATTGCGCTGTTTCCCTTTATCATGCCGTCGAGCATCGAACCCGGCATGAGTCTGACGATGTGGGATGCCACCTCGAGCCAGCGCACGCTGACGGTGATGACTTTCGCCGCCATTATTTTCGTTCCGATTATCCTGCTCTACACCAGCTGGTGCTACTACAAGATGTTCGGGCGGATTACAAAAGAACATATTGAGCGCAATACGCACTCTCTCTACTGATTAAGGAGACGACGCATGTGGTATTTTGCCTGGATTCTCGGCACCCTGCTGGCCTGCGCTTTCGGCATCATCACCGCGCTGGCGCTTGAGCACGTTGAAGATAGCGCTGCACAGGACGAGCGCGCCTGATGCGTAAACTGATTCGGACGTCATACCGTCTGATGAACAAAGGGCCTTTGCGGGCCCTTTCGCTCATCCTGGCGCTGATTGTCGCGGGCTGTTTATTCTGGGATCCCTCGCGCTACGCCGCGCACACCAGCACGCTCTCAGTCTGGCAGGGCATCCTGGTTATCTGGGCGGTCTGTGCCGGGGTGATCCACGGCGTAGGCTTCCATCCGCGCCGCACGCGCTGGCAGGCGCTCTTCTCGCCGGCGGTGGCCCTGATCGTTCTGCTGTTGGCGCTCTACTGGTTCTGGCGCTGACGCGCAATGTCCGCCGCTGGGCGTGGGGTATTGTCAGCGGCAGGTCAAGAAATCTACTGAAAATCCTTCTGATTGTTACCTTCCGATAATTATTTTCTCCTGGCTCTGGCATCCCATTCCCAACCCCAAATCTCTTGCGTATAGTAGCAACGTTTAAAAACGAGACCGGGATGTAGAGTGAGTACAACGCTGTTTCGCTGGCCGGTTCGGGTCTATTACGAAGACACCGATGCTGGTGGCGTGGTTTACCATGCCAGCTATATCGCTTTTTATGAACGAGCACGTACCGAAATGCTGCGTCAGCGCCATTTCAATCAGCAAACGCTGCTGGAACAGCAGGTTTCTTTTGTGGTGCGGCGCATGACGGTGGACTATGTTGCGGCGGCGCGTCTTGACGACCTTCTGGAGATCCAGAGCGAAGTCACCGCCATGACGCGCGCAACCATGACATTTTCCCAGCGTATCGTGAATGCAGAAGGCAGAGTCCTGAATGAAGCAGAAGTCCTGATTGCCTGCATTAACCCACATCTTATGAAGCCGATTGCGCTTCCCAAGTCTATTGTCGCGGAGTTCAAGCAGTGACTGACATGAACGTTCTTGATTTGTTCCTGAAGGCGAGCCTTCTGGTCAAACTTATCATGTTGATTTTGATCGGCTTTTCCATTGCCTCATGGGCCATCATTATTCAGCGCACCCGAATTTTGAACGCGGCGGGACGCGAGGCGGAAGCTTTTGAAGATAAATTCTGGTCCGGCATCGAGCTGTCGCGTCTCTATCAGGAGAGCCAGGGACGCCGCGAAGAGCTGAGCGGTTCAGAGCAGATCTTCTACGCCGGCTTTAAAGAGTTCGCCCGTCTGCACCGCGCCAACAGCCACGCGCCTGAAGCGGTGGTAGAAGGCGCCAGCCGCGCGATGCGCATCTCGATGAACCGCGAGCTGGAAACGCTGGAAAACCACATTCCTTTCCTCGGCACCGTCGGCTCTATCAGCCCCTACATCGGCCTGTTCGGCACCGTATGGGGCATCATGCACGCCTTTATCGCGCTGGGCGCGGTCAAGCAGGCGACGCTGCAGATGGTTGCGCCGGGCATCGCCGAGGCGCTGATCGCCACCGCGATCGGCCTGTTCGCCGCGATTCCGGCGGTTATGGCCTATAACCGACTGAACCAGCGCGTCAACAAGCTGGAGCAGGGCTACGATAACTTTATGGAAGAGTTCACGGCCATCCTGCACCGTCAGGCCTTCTCCAGCGACAGCGCGAAGTAAGCGGAGGTAACCCATGGCCAGAGTACGTGGTCGCGGCCGCCGCGACCTGAAATCGGAAATTAATATCGTTCCGCTGCTCGACGTCCTGCTGGTGCTGCTGCTGATCTTTATGGCGACAGCGCCGATTATTACCCAGAGCGTAGAAGTGGACCTGCCGGACGCCACCGATTCGAAAACGGTCTCCAGCGACGATAATCCGCCGGTGATCGTTGAGGTCTCAGGCGTCGGTCAGTACAGCCTGGTGGTGGATCACGATCGTATGGAGCAGTTGCCGCCGGAACAGGTGGTGAGCGAAGCGCAGCGTCGCATCGAGGCGAATCCCAAAACCGTCTTTTTAATCGGCGGCGCAAAGGATGTGCCCTATGACGAAATTATTAAAGCGCTCAACCTGCTGCATCAGGCAGGCGTTAAATCCGTCGGTTTGATGACGCAGCCGATTTAAAGCCGAACCGTTTTTTGGGAACCGAGTGTGTCGAAGGCAACCGAGCAAAACGAGAAGTTAAAGCGCGCGATAATTATATCGGTGGCTCTGCACGTGGTACTGATCGCCCTGCTGATCTGGAGCTCCTTCAACGAGAATATTGAGGCGAGCGGCGGCGGCGGCGGCAGCGATATCGACGCGGTGATGGTCGATCCCGGCGCCGTGGTCGAACAGTACAACCGTCAGCAGAACCAGAAAAGCGACAGCCAGCGCGCCGAGCAGCAGCGTGAGAAGCAGGCGCAGCAGCAGGCTGAAGAGCTGCAGCAGAAGCAGGCCGCGGAACAGCAGCGTCTGAAGGCGCTGGAAAAAGAGCGCCTGCAGGCGCAGGAAGCGGCAAAAGCGCAGGCTGAACAGCAGAAACAGGCGGAAGCGGCGGCTAAAGCGGCGCAGGAGCAGCAGAAAGCCGCCGAGGCGGCTGCAGCTCAGGCGAAAGCCGATGCGAAAGCGGAAGCGCAGGCGCAGGCCAAAGCGGCTGCCGAGGCGGCGCAGAAGGCGGAAGAACAGGCGAAACAGGCCGCCGCCGACGCGAAGAAAAAAGCGGAAGAGCAGGCGAAAGCCGCCGCTGCGTCCGCTGCTAAAGAGAAAGCGGTGGCCGACGCGAAGGCGGCAGCCGATGCGAAGGCCAAAGCGGCGGCGGAGGCGAAAGCTAAAGCGGCGCAGGAGGCGAAAGCCAAAGCGGCCGAGGAAGCGAAAGAGAAAGCCGAAGCAGCCAAAGAGAAGGCGGCTCAGGAAGCGAAAGAGAAAGCGGAAGCGGCCAAAGAGAAAGCGGCGCAGGAAGCCAAAGAAAAAGCGGACGCCGCCAAAGAGAAAGCGGCGGCCGAGGCGAAAGCGAAAGCCGATGCGGCCGCCAAAGCCAAAGCGGACGCCGCGGCGAAAGCCAAGGCCGCCGCCGACGCAAAGAAAAAAGCGGCGGCGGAAGCGGCGAAAAACAGCAGTGACGTTGACGATCTGCTTGGCGGCCTGACCTCTGGTAAGAATGCACCGAAAAGTGGCGCGGCCGGTGGCGGCGGCGCGGCAGGGCAGGGCAACCAGAAAAAAGCCGGCGCATCGGGCGCAGAGATTAACTCTTATCTGGGGCAGGTTGTGGGCGCGATTCAGAGCCGCTTCTACGATGCTGATACTTATAAAGGGAAAGAGTGTAACCTGCGTATCAAGCTGGCACCGGATGGTTTGCTGATTGACGTCAAATCTGAAGGCGGCGACCCGGCGTTATGCCAGGCGGCTATCGCTGCCGCGAAGCAGGCTCGCATTCCTAAGCCGCCATCGCAAGCAGTGTATGAAGTGTTTAAAAACGCGCCAATGCGTTTCAAACCGGAATAATGCAGTAACCCGCGGCAGGTTGGACTAAGGTTAGCTTGCCGTATTAGATGAATACTCGTGTTTTTCAGGAACTGTGCGAATTATCATGAACTCAGGTTCAGGTAAGGGAGAAAAGATGAAGCAGGCACTTCGTGTAACCTTAGGTTTTTTTGTTCTGCTGTGGGCTGCAATGCTCCACGCAGAAGTACGCATTGAAATTACGCAGGGCGTCAACACCGCGCGCCCAATTGGTGTGGTGCCGTTTAAATGGGCTGGCTCAGGCGCCGCGCCTGAAGATGTGGGCGGCATCGTCTCCGCTGACTTACGCAACAGCGGTAAATTCAATCCAATCGATCGTTCACGTCTGCCGCAGCAGCCGACCAGCGCGCAGGAAGTACAGCCTGCCGCCTGGAGCGCGCTGGGTATCGATGCGGTGGTTGTCGGTCAGGTCACCTCTAATCCAGATGGCAGCTATCAGGTTGCGTATCAGCTGGTGGACACCGGCGGCGCGCCGGGCACCGTTCTGGCGCAGAACTCTTACAAAGTCACTAAACAGTGGCTGCGCTATGCTGCGCACACCGCCAGTGACGAGGTGTTTGAGAAGCTGACGGGCGTCAAGGGCGCGTTCCGCACCCGTATCGCCTACGTGGTGCAGACCAACGGCGGCCAGTTCCCGTATGAACTGCGCGTTTCAGACTACGATGGCTTTAACCAGTTTGTCGTGCATCGCTCGCCGCAGCCGTTGATGTCTCCGGCGTGGTCGCCAGACGGCAGCAAAGTGGCCTACGTGACCTTTGAAAGCGGTAAATCGGCGCTGGTGGTACAGACGCTGTCAAACGGCGCGATTCGCCAGGTTGCCTCCTTCCCGCGTCACAACGGCGCCCCGGCCTTCTCGCCGGATGGGACTAAACTCGCTTTCGCCCTGTCGAAAACGGGCAGCCTGAATCTCTATGTGATGGATCTGGCTTCCGGCCAGACGCGTCAAATCACCGACGGTCGCTACAACAGCACTGAACCAAGCTGGTTCCCGGATAGCCAGACGCTGGCTTACACCTCGGATCAGGCTGGAGCGCCGCAAATTTATAAAATTGGTATCAACGGCGGTGCGCCGCAGCGTATTACCTGGGAAGGCTCGCAAAACCAGGATGCGGACGTCTCTGCCGATGGTAAAACCATGGTGATGATCAGCAGCGCCGGTGGCGCTCAGCATGTCGCCAAACAGGATCTGGTAACGGGAGCCGTTCAAACGTTAACGAGCACGTTCCTGGATGAATCGCCAAGTCTGGCTCCAAACGGCACGATGGTAATCTATAGCTCTACTCAGGGGATGGGTTCCGTGTTGCAGTTGGTATCAACAGATGGGCGTTTCAAAGCGCGTCTTCCGGCAACTGATGGACAGGTAAAATCACCTGCCTGGTCGCCGTATCTGTAATGCATAGGTCCCCTGCGCAGCAGGGGGTTAAATGTATGATAAACAATATAACAGGATAACAAAATGCAACTGAACAAAGTGCTGAAAGGGTTGATGCTGGCTCTGCCGGTTCTGGCTGTAGCCGCTTGTAGCTCACACAAAAACAACAACAATGACCAGACTGGCATGGGCGCTGATGGCGCTTACGGCAACGGTGCTGGCATGAACGGCAGCGGCAACGGCAACATGTCTTCTGACGAGCAGGCGCGTCTGCAGATGCAGCAGCTGCAGCAGAACAACATCGTCTACTTCGGTCTGGACAAATATGACGTGCAGTCTGACTACGCTCAGATGCTGGACCAGCACGCAGCCTTCCTGCGCAGCAACCCGTCATACAAAGTGACCATCGAAGGTCACGCGGATGAGCGCGGCACGCCGGAATACAACATCGCACTGGGCGAGCGTCGTGCTAACGCCGTGAAGATGTACCTGCAGGGCAAAGGCGTGTCGGCTGACCAGATGTCTATCGTCTCTTACGGTAAAGAGAAACCGGCTGTTCTGGGTCATGACGAAGCGGCTTACTCTAAAAACCGTCGTGCCGTTCTGGTCTACTAAGAGAATCACATGATTAGTAACTTCAGACTTCACCTGTTGGGTCTGTCGTTACTGGTTGGCGTAGCGGCCCCCTGGGCCGCTAATGCCCAGGCATCAATCAGTAACGTCGGCTCTGGCTCGGTCGAAGACCGCGTCACCACTCTTGAACGCATTTCCAACGCCCAGGCTCAGCTTCTGCAGCAACTGCAGCAGCAGATGAGCGACAACCAAAGCGATATCGATTCGCTGCGCGGGCAAATCCAGCAAAACAGCTACCAGCTTAATCAGGTCATCGAGCGGCAGAAGCAGCTCTATCAGCAGATCGACAGCCTGAGCAGCAGCGGCGCGAACAGTACGGCCCAAAGCGGCGCTGATACGCCGGCGGCGAGCGCCGATACGGGCGCAGCGGCCAGCGCAGGCGGCGCGGCGGCAGCCTCATCAGGCGCGCCGGTGCAGAGCGGCGACGCCAACAGCGACTACAACGCCGCGGTGGCGCTGATTCTGGAAAAAAAACAGTACGATCAGGCGATCGCCGCGCTGCAGGCGTGGGTCAAGCGCTATCCTGACTCAACCTACCAGCCGAACGCCAATTACTGGCTGGGACAGTTGAACTACAACAAGGGTAAAAAAGACGACGCGGCGTACTATTACGCTACCGTGGTTAAAAATTACCCGAAGTCGCCAAAGGCTTCTGAAGCGTTGCTAAAGGTTGGCGTTATCATGCAGGAGAAAAAGGATACGGCGAAAGCCAAAGCCGTTTTCCAGCAGGTGATAAAACTTTACCCCAATACCGATTCGGCGAAGCAGGCGCAAAAACGTCTCGACGGGCTGTAATTTGTGCAGCCAGCACCGGATTTTGCCTGATTTCTGGTCTGGCAGCATGAAAGGTAAGCAGTTGACGCCGCTGGTGGAAAATAAGGGTTGCGCTACCTCGGTAAATCAGTAATATATGCCGCCGTTGCCGGGACAGATTGCAAATGTGTCTGGCAAGCCTGAAGATGGGTCGTTAGCTCAGTTGGTAGAGCAGTTGACTTTTAATCAATTGGTCGCAGGTTCGAATCCTGCACGACCCACCATCTTCTCAGCGAACAGGTTTTCTTCTCTGTTGCTGCGAAACTTCAGCATCGCTTCACAACCTAAAGATGGGTCGTTAGCTCAGTTGGTAGAGCAGTTGACTTTTAATCAATTGGTCGCAGGTTCGAATCCTGCACGACCCACCATCTTTTACGCAGGCTTCAGGTTTGCGGGTTGTAAGCCCCAAGGGGTCGTTAGCTCAGTTGGTAGAGCAGTTGACTTTTAATCAATTGGTCGCAGGTTCGAATCCTGCACGACCCACCAATTCAGAAAGAAGCGCCCAATGGGCGCTTTTTTTGTTTCTGCGCTATGCGGCTATAATCAGCCATTTCGTAAAGCTATACCGCAGCCAGACTGGTGCATGGGTGGCGAGCGCGAAGAGCAAAGCGTCCGAGCCAGGATGGCGAGGCCGACCCACAGGGATGTGGGATTCCTTTGCGATCGCGCTCGCTACCTCTGCGCCGCGCACTATACCTGCAGCTATGGCTATCCCGCGCCTCGTTAAGATTCTTTCTTCGCCTTTGCTACGGTGAGATTCTCCCAGATATGCATCACCGCGTAGCTGCGCCACGGACGCCACTGCTGCGAACGCGCCTCCGCCTCGGCGGGCTTCAGGCCGCCCAGATTATTACGAATGGCGATATCTTCCTTGGGGAACGCGTCCGGCCAGCGCAGGGCGCGCATCGCAATATAGTGCGCCGTCCAGGGGCCAATGCCCGGCAGCGCCACCAGCTGCTTCATCACCGTCTCCGGCGGCTGCGTGGCGTTAAAGCGCAGCGAGCCGCCGGCGCACGCCTGCGCAAAGGCGATAATGGCGCGTGAGCGCGCGCTCACGATGCCGAGCGGCGCAACGTCGTCCACCGTCAGGCTGGCAACGCGCTCTGGCAGCGCCGCGTAGCGCGTCAGATCGGAAAAAGGGGTCACGCAGGGCTCGCCAAAGGCGGCGGCAAAACGGCTGCTCACGGTGGTCGCGGCCTTCACCGTCACCTGCTGCCCGATAATGGCGCGCACGCCAAGCTCAAAGGCGTCAAATGCGCCCGGCACGCGCAATCCCGGATTGCGCGCCAGACTCGGCGCCAGCAGTGGATCCTGCGCCAGCCGGTCGGCGATAAGCTGCGGCTGCGCGTTAAGGTCGAAAAGATCGCGCAGGCGGCGCAGCAGCAGCGGCAGCACCGGCGTCAGCGAGATGGAAAAGGTCAGCTGCAGCGCACACTTCTGCGGCAGATGCGACACGCTAACCCAGCCGCGACAGCGGCCCAGCGCCACGGTGCGCCGGTACGCGCCATCCTGCACCGCCTCGACCTCTTTCATCAGGTGAGTCTGCAAAAAAGCCAGCATCGCCTCCCAGTCGTACGGCGGACGATAGGCCATCAGCAGGGTGGTGCTGTCGCCCGGCTGCGCGCGCGTTGAGGCGCTGACACCCTTGCGCAGCGCGCTCGGCGTCATGCGGTAGCGCGCCTGAAACACATCGTTAAAGCGGCGCAGGCTGGTAAAGCCGCTGGCATAGGCCACATCCGTCACCGGCAGCTGCGTCTCCGTCAGCAGCTGCTTCGCCAGCAGCATGCGCCGCGTCTGCTTCAGCTCCAGCGGCGACACGCCCAGCTCCTGCTGCACGATGCGGCGCAGCTGGCGCAGGCTGACGCCAAACTCGGCGGCGATCGCCTCCAGCCCCTCGCTCTCCTCCAGCATGCCCTCCTCGATGCGCTGAATCAGCCTGTCCGCCACGCGGTGAGGCTGATCGATCGGCGCGTTGCCCGGCGCAAGCTCAGGGCGACAGCGCAAACAGGGGCGGAAATGGGCCTTCTCCGCCGCTTCGGCGCTGGCGAAAAACAGACAGTTCTTCTGCTGCGGCGCTTTAACCGGGCAGATGGGGCGACAGTAAATGCCGGTCGAGGTGACGCCGACGAAAAACACCCCGTCGAAACGGGTATCGCGCGAGGTGAGCGCCTGATAAGCAATCTCAGGATCGAACATAGTGACTCCTGCAAATAAACAGAGCCTATACCCGCTTTCTGATGCAGACTCGCTGTTTTCGGACAGCAAAGCAGTTTAGTCTGATGGCCGAAAACGGCCAGCGCGCAGTGGCCAAAATGCGACAATAGCGCATGTCTCAAATACGGAGAACAGCATCATGTATCACTACAAACTTGTCTCCACGCCGGTGGGCGAACTGAAACTGGTGGCGAGCGATCGCGGACTCGCAGGCATACTCTGGAAAAACGACGACCCGCACGGCGCGCGCTTTCTGCCGCAAACGCGCGACGAGTCGCATCCGATCCTGATCGAGGCGGAGCGCCAGCTGCGGGAGTACTTTGCCGGCGAGCGCCGCTGCTTCACGCTGCCGCTCGACTTCGTCGGCACCGAGTTTCAGAAAAAAGTGTGGAACGCGCTGGTGGCGATCCCCTTCGGCGAAACGCGCAGCTACAGCGAAATCGCCCGCCAGATTGGCCATCCGCAGGCGGTGCGCGCGGTCGGCGCGGCGAACGGCAGAAATCCGATCTCTATCGTCGCGCCTTGCCATCGCGTCATCGGCGCTAACGGCAAGCTGACCGGTTTTGCCGGCGGTCTGGAGGTCAAAGCCTTCCTGCTGGATCTGGAAATGCCGCAAAAGGCGGCCATGCTGCCGCTGTTCACCGAGGAGCCTTCGCCGCCGCGCGCCTAAAAAAGAGCACGACACCGCCGCGCGTTTCCGCTATCGTGTTTAGCATATAAAACACGATGGCGGGATGGACGTCAGTTTTCGCCGTCTTAAGCGATTTTCGTTCATTTGATAAAACGAGAGCGGTGTAATGAGTGCTTTATTCGATACAGACAGCGCGGCCTGGCCCTTTCCCGCGAAACCTGCGCGCCTCAGCGGCGACGAAAAAGAGTTTTACCTGAGTAAAATCAAACGTCTGCTAAAAGAGCGCGACGCGGTTATCGTGGCGCACTACTACACCGACCCGGAAATCCAGGCGCTGGCGGAAGAGACCGGCGGCTGCGTGGCGGACTCGCTGGAGATGGCGCGCTTCGGCAGCGCGCATTCGGCGTCGACGCTGCTGGTGGCGGGCGTGCGTTTTATGGGCGAAACCGCCAAAATTCTCAGCCCGGAGAAAACCGTGCTGATGCCGACGCTGCAGGCGGAGTGTTCGCTCGACCTCGGCTGCCCCATCGACGAATTCAATGCCTTCTGCGACGCCCATCCCGACCGCACCGTGGTGGTCTACGCCAACACCTCAGCGGCGGTCAAAGCGCGCGCCGACTGGGTGGTCACCTCCAGCATCGCGGTAGAGCTGATCGACCATCTCGACAGCCTGGGCGAAAAAATCATCTGGGCGCCGGATCGCCATCTTGGCCGCTACGTCACGCAGAAAACCGGCGCGGACGTGCTCTGCTGGCAGGGCGCCTGCATCGTGCATGACGAATTCAAAACCCAGGCGCTGCTGCGCATGAAAGCGCTCTATCCCGACGCGGCGGTGCTGGTGCATCCGGAATCGCCGCAGGCGGTGGTCGATCTTGCCGACGCGGTCGGCTCCACCAGCCAGCTGATCCAGGCGGCGCAGCAGCTGCCGCATCCGCAGATGATCGTGGCGACCGATCGCGGCATCTTCTACAAAATGCAGCAGGCGGTGCCGGAAAAAACGCTGCTGGAAGCGCCGACCGCAGGCGAAGGGGCGACCTGCCGCAGCTGTGCGCACTGCCCGTGGATGGCGATGAACGGCCTGAAAGCTATCGCCGAGGGGCTGGAGCAGGGCGGCGCGCAGCATGAAATAGAGGTTGATGCCGCGCTGCGCCAGGCGGCATTATTGCCGCTCAACCGCATGCTCTCTTTCGCTGCGGATCTCAAACTGAAGGTAAAAGGGAACGCCTGAGGAACCGATGATGGATTTTTTCAGCACAAGCAATATCCTGGCCCATATCCCGATCGGCGCGGGCGGCTACGATCTCTCGTGGATTGAAGCCATCGGCACGCTGGCAGGTCTGCTCTGCATCTGGCTCGCCAGCCTGGAAAAAGTGATCAACTATCCGTTTGGCTTGGTTAACGTCACGCTGTTCGCCGCCATCTTCTTCCAGATCCAGCTCTACGCCAGCCTGCTGCTGCAGCTCTTCTTTTTCGTCGCCAACGTTTATGGCTGGTACGCCTGGAGCCGACAGACCGACGATCGCCAGGCGGCGCTGAAAATCCGCTGGCTGCCGTTGCCGAAAGCGCTGGGATGGGGCGCGGCCTGCGTCGTCGCCATTGCGCTGATGACGCGCTATATCGATCCGGTCTTCGCCTTTCTGACGCAGATCGCCGTGTCGCTGATGAACGCGCTCGGCCTACAGGTGGCGATGCCGACGCTGCAGCCCGACGCCTTTCCGTTCTGGGACGCCAGCATGATGGTGCTCTCCATCGTGGCGATGATCCTGATGACGCGCAAATATGTCGAGAACTGGCTGCTGTGGGTGGTTATCGACGTGATCAGCGTGATGATCTTCGCACGCCAGGGCGTCTACGCCATGGCGCTGGAATATGTCATCCTGACGCTAATCGCCCTTAACGGCTCGCGCCTGTGGATAGCGAGCGCGCGGCAGCATGGCTCGCGCGCGCTGGCGCGTCAGTGATGATGCGCCTGTTCGCCATGATGATGGTAGTGATGCGCCGTCGCTGAGCCGCCGTCGAAACCCAGCTCGCAGTCGGGCGTGGCGCACGGCTGATACTCCATCTGCACCGTGGCGTGGCCAATCTGATACTTCTGGTGCAGATAGCTGTGGATACGCTGCAGCAGCGCATCGTGGTCGTACGGCGGGATCACATGCACATGCAGCGTCACCACCGGCTTTTCGCCGACCTGCCAGACGTGCACGTGGTGCACGTTGCGCACCTCCGGAATATTCAGCGTCAGGTCGCGCGTCAGCTTCTCCGCATCGATCACCTCCGGCGCGCCCTCCAGCAGCTCGTGCAGGCTCTCGCGCAGCAGCGACCAGGCGCTGCGCAGCACCAGCAGCGACACCAGCAGCGACAGAATCGGGTCGATGGGCGTCCAGCCGGTATAGAGGATAATCAATGCCGCCGCAATCGCGCCCACCGAACCCAGCAGATCGCCCATAACGTGCAGCGCGGCGGCGCGCACGTTGAGGTTCTTCTCTTCGCTGCCGTGGTGCAGCAGCCAGAACGACAGCATATTCGCCAGCAGGCCCGCGACCGCGATGCCGAGCATCAAACCGCCGGTCACCGGCTGCGGCTGATAAAAGCGACGCAGCGCCTCCCAGACGATCAGCGCGGTAATCACCAGCAGGGCGATGGCGTTGACGAAGGCCGCCAGCGTGGTAAGACGCAGCAGCCCGAAGGTATGACGAGCGTTGGGCTTGCGCTGGGCGAACTGCACCGCCAGCAGCGCCATCAGCAGCGCGGCGGCGTCGGTAAGCATGTGCCCGGCATCGGCCAGCAGCGCCAGCGAGCCGGAAATCCAGCCGCCGACCGCCTCCGCCAGCATAAAGATTGCCGTAACGGCGAAAGCGGCCGCGAGGCGTTTGCGATTGCCCGCCGGCGCGCTGTGAGCGTGGTTATGAGCCATAAGAGTCCAGTTTTATCAGTAACCTGTTGGTGAGTAATAGTAGCAAATCCCATTCATCCGGCGCGTCCTGCTGCGCTTTGGCCCGATCCGCCAGCCGCTGGCTGAGTTCAGCGCCTTGCTCCAGACCGATAAGCAGCCAGCTTCCCTTCATGCGGTGCGCCGCTTCCGCCAGCTGCGGCCAGTCGCGCGCCGCGCGCGCCGCCGTGATGCGCGCTACGTCGTTGTTCAGCGCGTCGCGCAGGGTCCGGCTGAGCCGCGACAGAAACTTCTCGCTCCTCTGCGCCAGCTGGCGCAGATTGTCATCCAGCGCCGCCAGCGGATCCTGATCGAAATGCGCCAGCAGCGCGGCGAGATCGCTGAGCTGCACCGGCTTAATCAGCACGCGCTCGCTCGCCTGTAGCGGCAGGCTGAGCAGCTGCGCGTCGGCGGAGCAGAGCACCCGCATCGCCGTTCGCTGACGCTGACGCTGACGCTGACGATCGCGGCGGCGCAGCAGCCGCAGCAGCAGCTGGCCGTCCGGGCGCGGCATCATCTGATCGATAAACAGCAGATCGTAGGGCCGTTCGGCATCCGCGCGCAGCAGGGCGCGCCCGTCGGCAAAGCAGTCCGCCTCGACGGCGAAGCGCGCCAGCTGCTGCTGCAGCACCATCAGGTTGGCCGGATGATCGTCGACGATGGCGCAGCGCAGCGCGGCATAGCGCGGCAGCGCGGCGCTCTCCTGCGGCGCGGCCTCGCAGCGCTCCAGCGGCAGCGTTACCCTGACCTCGGTGCCGCGGCCGGGCTGCGAGCGCAGCGCGATATCGCCGCCCATGCGCTGCACGATCTCCCGACAGATAAACAGGCCCAGACCGCTGCCCTGCACCGACACCTTCTTGCCCGACGGCGCCTGATACCAGGGATCGAACAGCTTCGGCTGCTCTTCCGGCGGAATGCCGCTGCCGCTGTCGCGCAGGGTGAAGATCAGCTGTTCATCGGCGGCGAGCGTCAGGCGTATCTCGCCCTGGGCGGTAAACTTCAGGGCGTTGGTCATCAGGTTGTTGATCACCTGCTGCAGCCGATCCGCGTCGATCAGCACGCGCTCCGGCAGCGGCGTCAGCGCCTCGACGATCAGCGTCGGGCCGCCGGCGCGCATCAGCGGATGATAAAAGCGCTGCTGCTGCGCCAGCCATGCCTCCAGCGCCAGCGGACGCGGCGCGAGGGTAAAGCTGTTGCTCTCGATGCGCGCGTGATCCTGCAGATCGTTCAGCAGCGTCAGCAGCGAGCGGGCGCTGCTGTAGACCAGCGACAGGTTGGCGGAGCGCGCTTTTTCCAGCTCCAGCAGACCAAGGATCGCCTGCATCGGCGTGCGCAGCTCATGGCTGACGGTGGCGAGGAACTGGCTTTTCATCGCGTTGGCGCGCTCGGCCTGCTGACGCTGAAGGCGTTCGCGCCGCTGCTGCCAGTAGCGGCGCGCCAGCAGCAGCAGCAGCACGACGATGGCCGCGCCCGCTGCGGCCAGCACCAGCTGCGGCAGCGCGCGCATCGTCATCGCATTGCCCGGCTGCGGCGGTGTCAGCCAGCCGTCGCGCATTTGCCGCTGCGTATCAACGGGAATCTGCTGCAGCGCGCGGTTGATCAGCGGACGCAGCAGCGGCTGGTCGGCGGCGACGCCCAGCGCTACAGGCCAGGCGATATCGCTGGCGGCGAAGGCGAGACGCAGCCGATCGCCGTAGCGCGCGGCAATGCGCCAGCGCGCTGACAGCACGTTATCCGCCAGCGCGTCGATCTGTCCGTTCGCCAGCGCGTCGTACAGGCTGGCGCGATCGGCAAACACCTGCGGCGTCACCTCGGGCGGCAGCAGCCGCGTCGCGACGTCGTCGCGCAGCATGCCCACCCGCTTGCCCGCCAGATCGTGCCAGCGGCTGAAGCTGGCGTCGCGCCGGCTGTAGATGCCCCACAGGGCGCGCCAGACCGGCAGCGTAGCGTTTTGCGCCGCGTCGCCGCTGAGCGGCTGCGTCAGCCGCAGCATCACCTGACGCTGCGCCAGCAGTTCGTCCGCCTGCTGCGGGCCGGCGACCCAGCGCGGCGCGAAGCGCACGCCGCTGCTCTGCGCGATGGCGTTGAGCAGATCGACGCTGTAGCCGCGCGCCGCGCCGTTGCCGTCACGGTAGCTCCAGGGGGCGTTGTCGCTCTCCGCGGCGTAGTAGATCACCGGATGGGCGCTCAGCCAGGCGCGCTCTGCCGCGCTCAGCATCAGGGTTTGCGTATCCTGATAGCGCGGCAGCGGGGCGCCCCAGCGCGACTGCAGGCTGGTCGCCAGCTCGGCGGGCAGCTGGCGCAGGCTCTGGTTGATCCAGTCGATCAGCGCGGCGTCGCGGCCGAAGGCGCGCAGCGTCAGCTGGCCGACATCCAGCTGCGAGGCGATCTGGTAGATCTCGCCCTGCTGCAGCTGACTGAGCAGAAAGCTGGCGCTGATCTCATCCGCCACCACATAGTCGTTCTGCTGATTAAGCAGCGTCGAAATCGCCTGCAGGTCGTTGCTGTAGGTGCGCCAGCGATGCTTTTGCGCCACCGTCGCCGGCAGCTGCGCCAGCGTGACCTGGCTGATGGCGAGCTGCGCGTTCTCGCTGTTGAACATTACGGCGCGCGCGTTGCGCTGGCTGCGATAGATGCGCAGCGGGCTGCTGAACCAGCTTTCGCTGTGCAGCACGCCCGCCGGCAGCGGGTTCGGCAGCGCGCCCAGCGCAAACTCGATCTGGCCGCTCTGCAGCGCCGCCATCAGCTGCGCGCGATCGGCGAACAGCCTGAGCGTAAAGCGGGCGCCGGTAAGCTGATGCAGGGCGGCCAGCGCGTCGGCGTCCAGGCCGTAGAGCTCGTCGCCGACGCGCATCGTCCAGGGCGCGTTGCTCTCCTCCAGCAGGCCGACGCGCAGCGTCTTTCCCTGCATCGCGTCGGCGCCGCTGACCGGCATCATCATCGGCAGATCCAGACTGCTGACCGGCCGCAGTTCGGCGCAGGCCAGGGTGGCCGTCAGAGAAAGCAGCAGCAGCAGGAAGCGCCTCACTGCTGCGCTTTCCACAGGTCGGCCAGCTCCACCACCGAGCGCGCGCCGGTTTTTTCCAGAATGTTCTTTTTATGGGTGCTGACGGTTTTATTGCTGATGTGCAGCTGCTCGGCGATTTGTAGATTCGAGAGGCCGGTCGCCAGCAGCGCCAGCACCTGCTGCTCTTTACTGGTAAGCGGCAGGGTGGGGGCGGTCACCTCGGGTGGGAAAGCGAGCTGGCCGCCCAGCACCGCGAGGATTGCGCTCAGCAGCTGTTCCATACGCTGGCTTTTGACCACGTAGCCCGCCGCGCCCAGCGCCTGCGCGCTGCGTACATAGTGGCTGCTCTGCTGCGCCGAATAGATCAGCACGGGGATCTGCGGAAAGTGAATTTTAAGGCGACGCAGGATTTCAAGCCCGTCGCCGTCCGGCAGGCCGATATCCAGCACGATAATGTCGGTGGGCTGCGTCAGCAGCTGGCGCGCCTGCTGTTCGCTGGCGGCGGAACGTAAAAGGATGGGGAAGGGTGCCCGATCGAGCGCGGCTTCCAGCGCCACTTCGACCAGTGGGTGATCGTCTATTAACAACAGCGAGGCCATGAACGTTTCCTGACAGAATTCATTGCCCCAGCATAGCGGAAGTTAACGCAGAGAAAAATAATGGAGAGCCGAAGCTCTCCAGAAGATATTACTGCGAGGTGCCGTCAGTTTTGCGGTCGACTTTGCCGCCGCCCTCTTTGGTTTGCACCTTGCTGTTAATATCGGGACATTTGCCGTCTTTACACTGGCTATTCTGGTCCATCTCATTGGCGGACATATTGCTGCCGCTGGTGGTGCCGCCGTTAGCCGCAGGATTGGTGTTGGTGTCGGTATTATTGATTTTGCTGTTATCGACGTTATTCGGCGGCAGATTCTGTTTCGCGCCGCCCGCTGCCGCGCCTGCTTCAGCCGCCTGGTTAGCCGTGCCGTTATTGTCGGCCATTGCCGCGCCGCTGCCTAAAGTCATTGCTGCCGTCAGAAAGATAATTGCAAACTTATTCATCATTATGCTCCTGTAATCAATGATAGCTGCTGTTTTGAACCCGATGGTGCAGTTTGACGCAAAGAGGTTCCGGCGAAATTTAATTTCACCCAAAGGTCGTCCGGAAGGGATAAATAATGTAAGCGAAGCGTTCCTCAGTGCTTACATGTAAAAGCCTAGTTGAGAACCCTATAAATGCAAATCTCACGCATGCATTTAAGACGCGCGCTGAATTTACACTCCGGGCGCAACGGGATAAATTGGTCGGGTTGTGCCCGACGCGCGTTGGGCCAGGAATAAATGGAATGATTTATGAATTACCAGAATGACGATTTACGTATTCGAGATATTAAAGAGCTGCTGCCTCCCGTTGCGCTGCTGGAAAAGTTTCCCGCTACCGATAATGCCGCGCGCACCGTTGCTCGCGCACGCGACGCTATCCATCAAATTTTGCAGGGCGAAGACGATCGCCTGCTGGTGGTAATCGGTCCCTGTTCGATTCACGATCCGCAGGCGGCGAAAGAGTACGCTTCGCGCCTGCTGAAGCTGCGCGACGAGCTGAAAGGCGAGCTGGAAGTGGTGATGCGCGTCTATTTTGAAAAGCCGCGCACCACCGTCGGCTGGAAAGGGCTGATCAACGATCCCTATATGGACGGCAGCTTCCAGCTGAACGACGGCCTGCGCCTGGCGCGCCAGCTGCTGCTGGAGATCAACGACAGCGGCCTGCCGGCGGCGGGCGAGTTTCTCGATATGATCACGCCGCAGTATGTGGCGGACCTGATGAGCTGGGGCGCTATCGGCGCGCGCACCACCGAGTCGCAGGTGCATCGCGAGCTGGCGTCAGGGCTCTCCTGTCCGGTCGGCTTCAAGAACGGCACCGACGGCACCATCAAGGTGGCGATCGACGCCATTAACGCCGCCGGTTCGCCGCACTGTTTCCTGTCGGTGACCAAGTATGGTCATTCGGCGATTGTCGAAACCAGCGGCAATGCGGACTGCCATATTATTCTGCGCGGCGGCAAAGAGCCGAACTACAGCGCGCAGCACGTTAGCGCGGTGAAAACCGGGCTGGAGAAGGCGGGTCTGCCGCCGCAGGTGATGATTGACTTCAGCCACGCCAACAGCAGCAAGCAGTATCAGAAGCAGCTCGAGGTGGCGGATGACGTATCGGCGCAGATTTCTGGCGGCGAGCGCGGCATTATCGGCGTGATGATCGAGAGCCATCTGGTCGAGGGCAACCAGAGCCTGGAGAGCGGCGAGCCGCTGGTCTACGGCAAGAGCATCACCGACGCCTGCATCGGCTGGTCTGACACCGACAAGGTGCTGCGCCAGCTGGCTGCGGCGGTGAAGCAGCGTCGCGGCTGATTAAAAGCGAAGGACAGTAAGGTGCTGACGTGGCAAGCATGGACCGATCGCAAAGTCGCTCAAGGCATCCATGCTCGCTCGGCCCGCGCCATCCCTGGCGCGGGACGCTTTGCTCTTCGGTCCATGCTTGCCGCGTTTTGAATGCCGTGCGCCTTTATAGTGTTCAACATTCAATTCGCAGCCATAAAAAAAGGCCAGACATTGTCTGGCCTTTTTACATTTCAGCTGACGCTTACTTTGCTTTACCCTGGTTAGCGACGGCGGCGGCTTTCGCTGCGATCTCGTCGGCATCACCCAGATAGTAGTGTTTGATCGGTTTGAAATTCTCGTCGAACTCATACACCAGCGGCACGCCGGTCGGGATGTTCAGCTCGAGGATCTCATCTTCGCTCATGTTGTCGAGGTATTTCACCAGCGCGCGCAGCGAGTTGCCGTGCGCCGCGATAATCACTTTCTCGCCGCTCTTGATGCGCGGCAGAATGCTCTCGTTCCAGTAAGGGATAACGCGATCGATGGTCAGCGCCAGGCTCTCGGTGGTCGGCAGCTGCTCAGCGCTCAGCTTCGCATAGCGCGGGTCGTGGCCAGGGAAACGCTCGTCGTTGCGATCCAGCTCCGGCGGCGTAACCGCGAAGCCGCGACGCCACTGTTTCACCTGATCGTCGCCATATTTGGCCGCGGTTTCCGCTTTATCCAGACCCTGCAGCGCACCGTAGTGACGCTCGTTCAGACGCCAGGATTTCTCTACCGGCAGCCAGGCCTGATCCAGCTCATCAAGAACATTCCACAGAGTGTGAATGGCGCGTTTCAGCACGGAGGTGTAAGCGAAATCAAAGACGAAACCTTCTTTTTTCAGCAGCTGACCGGCTGCTTTGGCTTCGGTGCGACCTTTATCAGAAAGATCCACGTCATACCATCCGGTGAAGCGGTTTTCCTGGTTCCACTGACTTTCGCCGTGGCGGACCAGAACCAGCTTAGTTACGGCCATAGTTAACTCCTTAACTCTTTGATGTTTCTACGATAATGGAAACCTTGCTGCAACCAACCCGACGCGCGCGCCCGGCGGCACATGGATAGCGCCATACCATAGCGGAAAACGGCGCAGGGTGTAAGCCTGTCGGCAACGCACTGCGCGTTTTTCAGGCGGTTCAGCGCGGCGTGAAGCGATAGCGCGTCACCGACTCCCAGCGCTCGCCCGGCTGCAGCCAGCATGAGGGCTGAGGCCACTCAGGATGATTCGGCGAATCGGGTAAAAATTCGCTCTCCAGCGCAATGCCCTGGAAAGCAGTATAGCTTTCCTGTTCGCGCGCGCGCGTTCCCGCCAGATAGTTGCCGGTATAGAACTGCAGCGCGGGCGCGGCAGTGGTCACGGTCAGCTGCAGTTCGCCGTCGGCAGACCAGAGATGCGCGGCAGGCTGGCTGGTGTCGCCGGCGCTATCGAGCAGAAAGGCGTGATCGTAACCCTTCACGGCCTGCTGATCGGCATCGGCGAGAAAATCCTGCGCCACAATCTTGCCCGCGCGAAAATCGAAGCTGGTGCCCGCCACCGCTTTCAGCGGCGCGTTGGGAATACCCTCGCTGTCGACAGGCAGATACTGTTCGGCCAGCAGTTGTAAGCGATGCTGGCGCGCGTCGCCATGATGCGCATCAAGATTAAAGTAGGCGTGGTTAGTCAGATTGACCGGGCAGGGGCGATCGACCTCTGCCTGATAGCTGATCGACAGGCAGTTGTCGTCGTCCAGCTCATAGCGCACCTGCGCCAGCAGGTTGCCGGGATAGCCCTGATCGCCGTCCGGCGAGTCCAGGCGGTAAACCACGCTGTTCTCGCTCTGGCTGACGATCTGCCAGCGGCGCTTGTCAAAGCCCTGTGGCCCGCCGTGCAGCTGGTGCTCGCCCTGGTTCGCCGCAAGCTGAATAGCCTGCTGCGTCAGCGTCGCCTGGCTGATGCGGTTGGCGTAGCGTCCGATAGTGGCACCGAGATAGGCGTCCTGATGCAGATAGTCGGACGGCGTGGCGCAGCCGAGCAGTGTTTCGCGCACGCTGCCGTCGCGCATCGGCACCCGCGCCGACAGCCAGGTGGCGCCCCAGTCCATAAAAGTCGCCACCATGCCGCTGGCGTTGCGCAGCACGGTAATGCGCCAGGGCTGACCGTCTGGCGCGTGTGAATTCACGTCGCTTAGCATTGGCCCGCTCCTTCTGAGGCGGTACAAACGTAAAAGGTCTCTTTGATGCCGGTTTTCGCCTCGTACTGTTCCGCCACCGCCGCCTTCACCCGATCCACCAGATCGAACGGCATAAGCGCCACCACGCAGCCGCCGAAGCCGCCGCCGGTCATGCGCACGCCGCCGCGATCGCCAATCTCCGCCTTAACGATCTCGACCAGCGCGTCGATCGGCGGCACGGTGATTTCGAAGTCATCGCGCATTGAGGCGTGCGATTCCGCCATCAGCTCGCCCATGCGTTTCAGGTCGCCCTTGCTCAGCGCGTCGGCCGCCTCCAGAGTACGGGCGTTCTCCGTCAGCACGTGACGCACGCGCTTTGCCACCTGCGGGTCCAGCTCATGCTCCACCGCTTTGAACTGATCGATATCCACGTCGCGCAGCGCCGGCTGAGCGAAGAATCGCGCGCCGGTCTCGCACTGCTCGCGGCGGGTGTTGTATTCGCTGCCCACCAGATTGCGGCGGAAGTTGGAGTTGATGATCACCACCGCGACATCTTTCGGCATTGAGACCGGGCGGGTGCCGAGGGTGCGGCAGTCGAGCAGCATGGCGTGATCTTTCTTGCCCAGCGCGGAGATGAGCTGGTCCATGATGCCGCAATTGCAGCCCACGAACTGGTTCTCCGCCTCCTGACCGTTGACGGCGATGGCCGCGCCGTCGAGCTTCAGGTGATAGAGCTGCTGAAATACGGTGCCGACCGCCACTTCCAGCGACGCCGACGAGCTGAGGCCCGCGCCCTGCGGCACATCGCCGGCAATCACCATGTCGACGCCGCCGAAGCTGGCGTCGCGCTGCTGCAGGTGTTTCACCACGCCGCGCACGTAGTTGGCCCACATCGGCTCTTTAACGCTGAGGATCGGCGCGTCGAGCGAGAAGCTGTCCTGCTGGTTATCGTAATCCACCGCCACGACGCGCACCTGACGATCGTCGCGCTTCGCGCAGGCGATCACGGTCTGGTAGTCGATGGCGCACGGCAGCACGAAGCCGTCGTTGTAGTCAGTATGTTCGCCGATCAGGTTCACGCGGCCCGGCGCCTGAATGGTGTGGGTCGGGGCATAGCCGAAGGTGTCGTTGAAAATCTGCTGCGTGGTGGTTTTTAACATTGTTGTGCCTCGCGGAAATGAATATCGCTAACGGCGCGCAGACGTTCTGCCGCCTGTTCCGCCGTTAAATCGCGTTGGGTTTCAGCCAGCATTTCGTAGCCGACCATAAATTTGCGAACCGTAGCCGAGCGCAGCAGCGGCGGGTAGAAGTGCGCGTGCAGCTGCCAGTGATCGTTTTCTTCGCCGTTGAACGGCGCGCCGTGCCAGCCCATGGAGTAGGGGAAAGAGCACTGAAACAGGTTGTCGTAGCGGCTGGTAAGCTGCTTAAGCGCCTTCGCCAGATCTGCGCTCTGTTCCGGCGAGAGATCGTTGAGGCGTTTGATATGGGCTTTCGGCAGCAGCAGCGTCTCGAACGGCCAGGCCGCCCACCAGGGCACTACCGCCAGCCAGTGTTCGGTCTCGACCACGGTGCGGCTGCCGTCGCTCAGCTCGCGCGCGGCGTAGTCCACCAGCATCGGCGAGCCGTGCGCGGCATAGTAGGCGCGCTGATGCTCATCTTCGCGCTGCGCTTCGTTAGGCAGGAAACTGTTGGCCCATACCTGGCCGTGCGGATGGGGATTGGAGCAGCCCATCGCCGCGCCCTTGTTTTCAAAAACCTGCACCCAGGGATAGTGCTGGCCGAGATCGGCGGTCTGCGCCTGCCAGGTTTTTACCACCTCTTCCAGCGCGGGCAGCGACATCTCCGGCAGCGTTTTGCTGTGGTCGGGCGAGAAGCAGATCACCCGGCTGGTGCCGCGCGCGCTTTCGCAGCGCATCAGCACGTCGCTGCTCTCCGGCGCTTCCGGCGTATCGGTCATCAGCGCGGCGAAATCGTTAGTAAAAACGTAAGTGCCTTTATAATCAGGGTTTTTGTCGCCGGTGACGCGCGTGTTGCCCGCGCAGAGGAAACAGTCGGGATCGTGCGCCGGCAGCTTCTCTTGCGAAGGGGTTTCCTGCGCGCCCTGCCAGGGACGTTTGGCACGGTGGGGCGAAACGAGGATCCACTGATCGATCAGCGGATTGTAACGGCGATGCGGATGATCGACCGGGTTAAATTTTTCCATGTTGAGTCCTGGTTAACGTCAAAAAGCCAGACAGGCAGGGTTAAAAAGTAGCACATCAGCGCCCGGTAAAGCGTGATCAAGTCTGGATAAATGGAATCGTTTACACAAGCTGAAAATTCTTATTCAAAGCCTTTTGATTGCGAATATAGAGGTGAAAAGGGCAAAGCAATGGTAGCGGTTACATGGGTAGGGCCGGCGTAAGTAAGCGAACGCCGCAGAGCGGCGTCGCGGGAGTTATTGCAGACTTTCTTGCTGATAAGCGTAGCCATCGGCGGCAGGCACAAAGCTGAGCCGATGGGTGATGCAGCGCGGCGCGTCTTCCGCGTGGTGAGAAACGAACAGCAGCTGGGTGCGGCCTTCGCCGATGAGAATATCGACGAAGCGGCGCACCAGCTGGCGATTGATGGGATCCAGCCCCTGCAGCGGTTCGTCAAGGATCAGCAGCGCCGGATGCTTCACCAGCGCGCGGGCGATCAGCACTAGCCGCTGCTGGCCCCAGGAGAGGCTATGGAACGGCGCGTCGGCCAGCGCGTTATCCATGCCGAGCAGCGCCAGCCACTGCCGCGCCAGCGCCTTCTGCCGCTCCGACGCCGCCTGATAGAGGCCGATGGAGTCGAAGAAACCGGAGAGGATCACGGTGCGCACGTTGACGCTGACGCGATACTCCAGATGCAGGCTGCTGCTGACGTAGCCGATATGCTGTTTGATATCCCAGATGGTTTCGCCGCTGCCGCGTTTAATGCCGAACAGCCAGAGATCGTTGCTGTAGCCCTGAGGATGATCGCCGGTCACCAGGCTCAGCAGCGTCGATTTTCCGGCGCCGTTAGGCCCGACGATCTGCCAGTGTTCGCCGGCGTTGACCTGCCAGTTCAGCCCGTTGATCACCGCTTTGTCGTTGTAACAGACCATGCCGTTGCGCAGGATGACGCGCGGCGTACCCTGCGCCAGCGGCGGCAGCTGGTCGGGCGCATCCGGCTCCGGCAGGGCCATGCCCTCCAGCCGTTCGCTGTGCGCCAGCTGCGCCACCAGCGCCTCCGCCAGGATCGCATCGCGCGCGCCGACGTGAGTCAGGGTGCACTCCGCCAGCACGCCGACCTGCTGAATAAAATCGGGGATGTCGTCAAAGCGATTAAGCACCAGCACCAGCGCGACGTCGGGCTGCTGCAGGTTCGCCAGCGTCTCCGTCAGGCTGGCGCGCGAGGCGACGTCGAGGCCGTCGAAAGGCTCGTCGAGGATCAGCAGATCGGGCTGTTTCATCAGCGCCTGGCAGAGCAGCACCTTGCGCGTCTCGCCGGTTGAGAGGTATTTAAAGCGCCGATCGAGCAGGTAGCCGATGGCGAACCGCTCCGCCAGCGCCTGCGCGCGCGCCTCGTCCTGCACCTCATCCTGGATAATCTCCAGCGCGGTGCGGCCGGTATCGGTTTCGCCTTCGCTCAGCAGATCGGTGTTGTTGCGTTCCCATTCGTCGGCGACCAGCTTTTGCAGCTGTTCCAGCGACAGGCGCGTCGGGCGCGCGAACCGGCTGGCGAACGCGCCTTTTTCCGGCGCCAGCTCGCCTGCCAGCGCGCGCGCCAGCGACGATTTGCCGCTGCCGTTGGCGCCGACGAAGGCCCAGCTCTGGCCGCCCGTCAGTCGCAGATCGTTCAGGTTCAGTAATCGGGTGTCGCTGAGACGAAACGTGCCTTGCGAAATTTGCAATAATGCCATGATATGTTCCATTTTATGCACTGTAATACCGGGTTGTACCCAGTGCCGTCAGGGAAGTCAAATCATGGCGCGCAGGTCAGAGCAGCGTAGCGATAATCGCGTGTTCGGCGTTAAAACTTGCCGTAACGGCGTCGCCCGGCTGCAGATTCTGCTGCTGCACCTGCTGGTTAGAGAGGGTGGCGCAGAGCGTTTCGCCGCTCGGCAGCGTCATCAGCACTTCGCTCATCTGCTCGCCGGGTTCAATCTGGCTCACCTGTACGCTCAGCTGGTTATCCGCCTGCGACGCCTCGCGGCTGACCTGAATCCATGGCGCCTTGATCAGCACCAGCACCTCTTTGCCCGCCTCGAGCTGCAGGCGCGCCACGCTGCGCTCGGTCAGCGCCACGTTAAGCTGGGTGACGCCATCGGCCAGCCGCACCTGAAGATGCTGCACCACCTGCCGATCGTCATGGGCCACCACCGTGCCGAACAGCTGGTTGCGCGCGCTGGTCTGCAGGGAAAAACGCGCGATAGTCGCCAGCAGACTGTCGAGCGGCACCGCGTCGTTTTGCAGCGCGTCGAACGCTTTTTGCTGAATCTGCTCCAGCAGATGGAACAGCTGGATAAGCCGCTCGCCGTAGCGTGTCAGCTGTGCGCCGCCGCCGCCTTTGCCGCCGGTAACGCGCTCTACGAGAGTCTCGTCAGCCAGCTGATTCATCTCATTGATGGCGTCCCAGGCGCTTTTGTAGCTGATGCCCGCCAGCTTCGCGCCCTGGCTGATAGAGCCGGTTTCGCGGATGCGTTTCAGTAGCGCTATACGGCGCGGATCGGCGAACAGCTTCTGCTGCAGCCGGATGGACAGGGAAAGTTCAGCCTGCATAGTGGCGTCTCCAGAACGTGTGAATGCAACGATCATAGCGGTGAGCGGCGTAAAAAGTAAAAGCACGAAAAGGGCAGTGCGATTTTTTCCTCAGACGTTACAATCACTTTTTTGCTTTGCTGAGTGAGACTTCCATGCTGGAACTGTTAAAAAGCCTTGCTGTAGCGGTGATTATGGTGCCGGTGGTGATGGCGATTATGCTGGGCCTGATTTATGGTCTGGGCGAGGTGTTCAACGTCATCTCGAAATTTGGCCGCCGCGAACACGCTTCACGCTCTAACCGTTAATTCTCCGACGCCCGCCTGAGCGGGCGTTTTTATTGCGCCTGCTCAACCTTCTCCGCTTCCTGCCGATAATTTTTATTACGCTGTCCTGCGCGCGTTGTATCATTGCCTACACAACGCATAACTGGAGAATACCCATGTCATTCCGATCGTATCGCTGGGGCCTTGCCGCCGCGCTGAGCGTCACGCTGGCCGGTCAGGCGGCCGCCGCTGAGAAAGTCACCGTTTTCGCCGCCGCGTCGTTGACCAACGCGCTGCAGGAGATTGCGACGCAGTATAAAAAGAAAACCGACGTAGAGGTGGTGTCGTCTTTCGCCTCTTCTTCTACGCTGGCGCGTCAGATTGAGCAGGGCGCGCCAGCCGATCTTTTTATCTCAGCGGACCAGCAGTGGATGGATGACGCCGTAGCGAAAAAGAGCATGGAGGACGCCACGCGCGTGACCCTGCTCGGCAACGAACTGGTGCTGGTGGCGCCGCGCGGCGACAGCGCGAAGCCTGTTACGCTGAATCAACAGACCGACTGGAAAAGCCTGTTGAAAGGCGAGCGTCTGGCGGTCGGCGATCCCGATCATGTACCTGCCGGCATCTATGCGCAGGAAGCGTTGCAAAAGCTGGGCGCCTGGGAGCAGGTTTCGCCGTCGCTGGCGCGCGCCAATAACGTGCGCGCCGCGCTGGCGCTGGTCGAGCGCAATGAGACGCCTTACGGCATCGTCTACGGGTCAGACGCGGTAGCCAGCGACAAAGTGCAGGTTGTCGGCACTTTTCCGGCCGCCAGCCATAAGCCGGTGGAATATCCGATGGCGATAGTAAAAGCGCATAACAACGCTGCGGTGAAGGCGTTTTATGACTACCTGAAAGGGCCGGAAGCGGCCGCGGTGTTTAAACAGTACGGATTCTCCCCGAAAGCATGATACTCAGCGATCACGAATGGCAGGCGGTGGTGCTTAGCCTGAAAGTCTCCAGCATCGCGGTGCTGTTCAGCCTGCCGTTTGGCATCCTTACCGCCTGGATTCTGGTGCGCTGCCAGTTTCCAGGCAAATCGCTGCTCGACAGCCTTATTCATCTGCCGCTGGTGTTGCCGCCGGTGGTGGTAGGCTATCTGCTGCTGATCGGCCTGGGCCGACGCGGCGTGATTGGCCAGTATCTCTACGACTGGTTCGGCTTTAGCTTCGCCTTTAGCTGGCGCGGCGCGGCGCTCGCCTCCGCGGTGATCGCCTTTCCGCTGATGGTGCGCGCCATCCGGCTGGCGCTGGAGGCGGTGGATATGCGGCTGGAGCAGGCGGCGCGTACGCTCGGCGCCGGGCGCTGGCGCGTCTTTTTCACCATCACGCTGCCGCTGACGCTGCCCGGCATTATCGTCGGCACCGTGCTGGCCTTCGCCCGCTCGCTGGGCGAGTTCGGCGCGACTATTACTTTCGTCTCCAATATTCCGCAGGAGACGCGCACGCTGCCGCTGGCGATGTTTACCCTGATTGAAACGCCAGGCGCAGAGGGCGCAGCGGCGCGGCTGTGCATTATCGCCATCGCGCTGGCGCTGCTCTCGCTGCTGGTCTCCGAATGGCTGGCGCGCTGGGACCGTAAAAGGATGGGCGCCTGATGCTGACGCTGAACTTTTCGCAGCGGCTGGGCGATCACCAGCTCGATATCGACGCGCAGATCCCGGCGAAGGGGATTACCGCGGTTTTCGGCGTTTCCGGCGCAGGCAAGACGTCGCTGATCAACGCCATCAGCGGGCTGACGCAGCCGCAGCGCGGTACGATTGCGCTTAACGGCCGTGTGCTGCTCGACGTTGAGAAGGGCGTGATGCTGCCGCCGGAAAAACGCCGCGTCGGCTATGTGTTTCAGGATGCGCGGCTGTTTCCGCACTATCGCGTACGCGGCAATCTGCGCTACGGCATGTCGCCCGCGATGAAAGGGCAGTTCGACGCGCTGGTGGCGCTGCTGGGGCTGGAAAGCCTGCTGGATCGCTTTCCGCTGTCGCTTTCCGGCGGTGAAAAGCAGCGCGTCGCCATTGGCCGCGCGCTGCTGAGCGCGCCCGATATTCTGCTGATGGACGAGCCGCTCGCCTCGCTCGATCTGCCGCGCAAGCGCGAGCTGATGCCCTATCTGCAGAAGCTGGCGAAACAGGTCGAGATCCCAGTGCTCTACGTTACCCACAGTCTCGATGAAATTTTGCAGCTGGCGGAAAACGTGCTGGTGCTCGATCGCGGCGGCGTCAGGGCGTTCGGCCCGCTGGAGAAGGTCTGGAGCAGCAGCGCAATGCGGCCCTGGCTGCCGGTGAGCGAACTGACCAGCGTGCTGCGCGTGCAGGTGCTGGAGCATCATCCCGACTATCCAATGAGCGCGCTGTCGCTCGGCGACCAGCATATCTGGGTGAGCCGGGTTAACTATCCGGTGAAAACCCCGCTGCGCATCCGTATCGCCTCGGCGGACGTCTCGCTGGCGCTACAGCCGCCGCAGCTCAGCTCGATACGCAATATCCTGCCGGCGCAGGTGGTGGAGCTGCTGGAAGTGGGCGATCAGGTTGAGGTTCGCCTGCGCATCGGCGTCAGCGAACTCTGGGCGCGCATTTCGCCCTGGGCGCGGGATGAGCTGGGCATTCGGCCGGATCAGTGGCTCTATGCCCAGATTAAAAGCGTCTCGGTCGCCGCCTGATTACAGCAGCTGCTGCGCGATCACCTCGGCGATGCCCGGCTCAAGATTGGTGCCGATCACCTGCTTCGCGCGCGCCTTGATCGCCTCGTCGGCGTTGCCCATCGCCACGCCCAGCCCGACGGCTTCCAGCATGCTGAGATCGTTATAGTTGTCGCCGAATGCGATGACCTCCTGCATGGAGAAGCCCAGCGAGGCGACCCACTCCGCCAGCCGCTTGCCTTTGCTGTTGCCGCGCTGCGCGATATCCACCTGATCGTGCCACGACCATTCGCACGCCAGTCCCAGCTCCGTTTCCACAAGCGTCGCAAACTGCTGCAGTTCAGCCGTGTTTTCATGGGAAAGCGCGAACTTCCAGATCGCCTGCGCGTCGCGCGCCGCCTGCGCCAGGTCCGGCACCTGAACAAACAGCGGACGCTGATGCGGCGGCAGCGATTCCGCCCATTTCAGGGTGCGTATGACGTGGCCGGTCGGCGTCTGATAGAGCATCGCATCGTCGACGTAGAGCAGGCCGTGAATCTGGTGCTCATCTAGCATCTCAATCACGCGCAGCGCCTGATCCTTATCCAGCGGGTCAGCAGCCAGCACCTTTTTCGCCTGATAATCATACAAATAGGTGCCGTTGCAGCAGATTGCGGGTGTATCGAGTTCCAGCGCCTGATAAAAAGGGTGGATGGCGCAGTGGTGACGGCCGGTGACGATAGCCACCTTGACGCCAGCCTGACGGGCGCGCTTCAGCGCCTCGATAGACTGGGGCAGAATGGTTTTCGCGGGCGTCAGCAGGGTGCCGTCAAGGTCGAGGGCGATTACGCGATAGCTCATGGCTTATTCCGTGTGAAAGGATTAAAGAGGCACCGAGTCTACACCCGGGCGCGGGCCTGAGACAAAAAGCAGGGCACAAATGATTCCGGCGCACCGTGGCAAAACAGGCTACAGTGAGCCACAGACACAAACTGACAGGCTGCGAACAAGGAGAATGCATGAAACAAGTCGTTTATACCGCCAGTCCCGAGAGCCAGCAGATCCACGCGTGGCGGTTAGATGAAGAGGGCGCACTTTCGCTGTTGCAGGTGACGGACGTCTCCGGCCAGGTTCAGCCGATGGTGGTCAGCCCGAAGAAAGATTTTCTCTATGTCGGCGTGCGCCCGAACTTTCGCGTGCTGGCGTTCCGCATTGCCGCCGACGGCACCCTGAGCGAAGCGGGCGAAGCGCCGCTGCCGGGCAGTCCGACCCATATTTCCACCGATCGCGCCGGCAACTTTCTGTTTTGCGGCTCCTATAACGACGCCTGCGTCAGCGTCAGCCCGATTGGCGATGACGGCCTGCCGCAGGCGCCGTCACAGGTGATCCGCGAGCTGGACGGCTGCCACTCCGCCAATATCGACAACGCCAACCAGACGCTGTTCGTTCCGGCGCTGAAGCAGGATCGCATCTGCCTTTACTCCCTGAGCGCCGACGGCACGCTGGCGCCGCGCGAGCAGGCGCAGGTCACCACGGTAGAGGGCGCGGGCCCGCGTCATATGGCGTTTCATCCTAACGGCAACTACGCCTACTGCGTCAACGAACTCGACAGCACCGTCGACGTCTGGGCGCTGAGCAACGCGCGCGGCGAAGTTGAGCGCGTGCAGTCGCTGGACATGATGCCGCCGGGCTTTAACGAAACGCGCTGGGCGGCGGATATTCACCTGACCCCCAACGGCCGCTTCCTTTACGCCTGCGATCGAACCAGCAGCACCATTACGGTGTTCAGCGTCAGCGAAGATGGCGGCTTGCTCTCTATCGAGGGCTACCAGCCGACGGAAACGCAGCCGCGCGGCTTCAATATCGATCACAGCGGTCGTTATCTGGTGGCGGCAGGTCAGAAATCGCACCATATCGAAGTGTACCGCATCAGCGAGCCGCAGGGATTGCTGACTCCGCTGGCGCGCTATGCGGTGGGCCAGGGACCGATGTGGGTGGTGATCCACCCGCTCGATTAAGAAGATAGCTCAGGCGCAGCGGCCACGCTGCGCCGCGCGTCTTTAACGAGGTGGCAGTACGCCGCTGTAAGATCAATATCGAGATTTTCTGGCTGTGACAGGATAGGCGGATTGTTTTTTTCGGAGTCAGGAACGATGAAGAAGAAAAACCGCACCTCCACCCCGCACGATGCTGCGTTCCGGCAGTTTCTCACCCAGCCAGAAATCGCCCGCGATTTTATGTTAATCCACCTTCCGCCCGAACTACGCGCCGTCTGCGATCTCAGCACGCTAAAGCTGGAGTCGGGCTCTTTTGTCGAGGACGACCTGCGTCAGTATTTCAGTGACGTGCTCTACAGCCTGAAAACCACCGCTGGCGATGACAGCTATGTTCATGTCCTGATTGAGCACCAGTCCACGCCGGATAAACATATGGCATTCAGGCTGCTGCGCTATGCGGTAGCCGCTATGCAGCGCCATCTGGATGCCGGTCATAAAAAATTGCCGCTGGTGATACCCGTGCTCTTCTACGTAGGCAAGCGCAGCCCCTATCCCTGGTCAACCTGCTGGCTGGATGAGTTCAGCGATCCGGCACTGGCGGCGAGGCTCTACGGTGCCGCGTTTCCACTGGTGGACGTCACCGTCATTCCTGACGAAGAGATTGCCGGTCATCGCACCATGGCTGCCCTGACGCTGCTGCAAAAGCACATTCATCAGCGCGATTTAACCGAGATGCTGGACAAGCTGGCGTCTATCCTGCTGGCCGGTTATCTCTCTTCATCGCAGTTAATATCGCTGGTACACTATATTCTTCAGGCTGGCGAAACCTCAGACGCCAAAGCCTTTGTTCGCGAACTGGCACAGCGGATGCCGCAACAGGGGGACGAATTGATGACCATTGCAGAACAGCTTAAACAGGAAGGCCTTGAAAAAGGCCTTGAAAAAGGTATTCAGCTTGGCCGTCAGGAAGGCCGCAACGAGGGCAAACTCGAAGTCGCTCGACGCCTGCTGGAGATGGGCATGCCCAGCGAGTCGGTACAGGAAGCGACCGGCCTGAGTGAGACGGAGCTGGCGCAACTCCCTCACTAATCGCTGGCGCAGCGGCGCCGCTTATTGCGCGCCGCCTTCAGACGCCGTTACGAATAGTTCACCGTAATGCTGGCGCTCGCCAGCGCATGAAAATGCACGTTAAACCCGACCATCGCGCCGCTCGCCTCGGCGTCCACCTCGATCGCCTCAACATCCAGCGCATGCACGGTAAAAATATAGCGATGGCTTTCGCCCTGCGGCGGCGCCGCGCCGCCGTAGCCGGCTTTACCGAAATCGGTGCGCGTCTGCAGCGCTCCCGGCGGCAGCATCGCCAGGCCGGAACCGGCGCCTTGCTCCAGCAGCTGGGTGCTGGCGGGAATATTCACCACCACCCAGTGCCACCAGCCGGAACCGGTCGGCGCGTCGGGATCGTAACAGGTCACGACGAAGCTTTTGGTGCCTTCCGGCGCATCGTCCCACGCCAGGTGCGGGGAAATATTGTCGCCCTGATAGCCCATGCCGTTAAACACCTGGCGCTCCGGCATCTTGTCGCCGTCGTTAAAATCATTGCTGTAAACGCGCATCTTCTCTCCTCGGTTGTGATAAACCTTCAGTATCAACGTCTTCCATCTTAGCGAAAAAAGCAGGCGGTTCCAGCCGTTAGCGACAATCAGGCGCTAAAGTGCGCCTCATGCGTCAGCGCCTCGGCAATCGCTTCGGTCAGCTGGCGTAGCGCGTGCGGCGTAATGATATAGGGCGGCATCAGATAGATCAGACGGCCAAACGGACGGATCCAGACGCCGCGCTCGACGAAAAAGCGCTGCAGCGCGGCCATATTCACCGGACGTAGCGTCTCAACCACGCCGATAGCGCCCAGCACGCGCACATCCGCCACCTGCGGCGCGGCGCGCAGCGGCATCAGCTCATCGCGCAGCTGCCGTTCAATGCGCGCGACCTGCTGCGGCCAGCGGCCTTCGTTAAGCAACGCGAGGCTCTCTGCGGCCACGGCGCACGCCAGCGGATTGCCCATAAAGGTCGGCCCGTGCATAAAACAGCCCGCCGGACTGTCGCTGATGCCGTCGGCGACGCGGCGCGTGGCGAGGGTCGCCGCCAGCGTCATCATACCGCCGGTCAGCGCCTTGCCGACGCAGAGAATATCGGGCGTCACCTCTGCATGCTCGCAGGCGAAAAGCTTGCCGCTGCGGCCGAAGCCGGTGGCGATCTCGTCGGCGATCAGCAGCACATCATAGCGATCGCAGCACTCGCGCACCCGCTGCAGATAGCGCGGATGATAGAAGCGCATGCCGCCCGCGCCCTGAACGATCGGCTCGAGTATCACCGCCGCTAGCCTGGCGTGATGCAGTTCGATCAAACGGACAAAGTCATCCGCGTCGCGCTCGTCCCAGATATCGTCAAAGCGGCACTGCGGCGCGGCGGCGAAGTGGTGTTCTGGCAGATAGCCGCGCCACAGGCTGTGCATCGAGTTATCGGGATCGCATACCGACATCGCCGCAAAGGTGTCGCCGTGATAGCCGCGCTGTAGCGTAAGAAACTGCTGGCGCGTTTCGCCGCGCCCGAGCCAGTACTGCATCGCCATCTTCATCGCCACTTCTACCGCAACCGAGCCGGAATCGGCGAGGAACACGCACTCCAGCGCGGCGGGCGTCATCGCCACCAGCTGGCGGCAGAGCGCGACCGCCGCAGGATGCGTAATACCGCCGAACATCACATGGGACATCTGCGCCATCTGCTCCTGCATCGCCCTGTTAAGCCGGGGATGGTTGTAGCCGTGGATCGCCGCCCACCAGGAGGACATGCCGTCCACCAGTTCGCGGCCGTCCGCCAGCTGCAGTTGCGTGCCTTGTGCCGCGACTACCGGGTAGCAGGGCAGCGGATCGCGCATCGAGGTATAGGGATGCCAGATGTGCTGGCGGTCGAATTCAGCGTCCTGAGGGGTAAACATGGTAGTTGTAAACCAAAATAAAAAGATTTAGTTTACAAGTATAACCACGTTAACTGTCGGGATGACACCCTTTTTTTGGAGTAGGCAATGGCACAACACTGGACTCTGGCGCAGGCGCAGGCGCTGTTTGATAAACCTTTTCTTGAGCTGATGTTTGAGGCGCAGCAGGTTCACCGCCAGCATTTCGACCCGCGTCAGGTTCAGGTCAGCACGCTGCTGTCGATCAAAACCGGCGCCTGCCCGGAGGACTGCAAATACTGCCCGCAAAGCGCCCGCTATAAAACCGGGCTGGAGTCCGAACGGCTGATGGAGGTGCAGGAGGTGCTGGCGTCGGCGCGCAAAGCGAAAGCGGCGGGCTCGAGCCGTTTCTGCATGGGGGCGGCGTGGAAAAACCCCAACGATCGCGATATGCCTTACCTTGAGCAGATGGTGCAGGGCGTGAAGGCGCTGGGCATGGAAACCTGCATGACGCTCGGCACGTTAAGCGACCAGCAGGCGCAGCGTCTGGCGGGCGCCGGGCTCGATTTTTACAACCACAACCTCGACACCTCGCCGGAATTTTACGGCAGCATCATCACCACGCGCTCCTATCAGGAGCGGCTGGATACGCTTGGCAAAGTGCGCGATGCCGGTATCAAAGTCTGCTCGGGCGGCATCGTCGGGCTGGGCGAAACCGTAAGCGATCGCGCCGGGCTGCTGGTGCAGCTGGCGAACCTGCCGACGCCGCCGGAGAGCGTGCCGATCAATATGCTGGTGAAGGTTAAGGGCACACCGCTGGCGGACAACGACGACGTCGAGCCGTTCGACTTTATTCGCACCATCGCCGTGGCGCGCATCATGATGCCGACCTCGCACGTGCGTCTCTCGGCGGGCCGCGAACAGATGAGCGAGCAGACCCAGGCGATGTGCTTTATGGCGGGCGCCAACTCGATTTTCTACGGCTGCAAGCTGCTCACCACGCCCAACCCGGAAGAGGATAAAGACCTGCTGCTGTTCCGTAAGCTGGGCCTCAATCCTGAACATACTCACACCGCGCACGGCGATAACGAACAGCAGCAGCAGCTGAGCGAGCAGCTGTTCCACGCCGACACCGAACAGTTCTACAACGCGGCGCTGTAATGAGCTTCTCCACGCGTATGGCGCAGGCGCTGGAGATGCGCCGCGCCGCTGACGGCTGGCGGCAGCGCCGACTGGTGGCGCGCAACGATACCCGCACGCTGCAGGTAGAGGGAAAGACGTACCGTCACTTCTCCAGCAACGACTATCTCGGCCTGAGCCAGCATCCGGCGGTGATCGCCGGCTGGCGTCAGGACGCGCCGGGTGCCGGCGCGTCGGGACACGTTACGGGCTATAGCGGCCGCCACGCGGAGCTGGAGGCGCAGCTCGCCGACTGGCTCGGCTATTCGCGCGCGCTGCTGTTTATCTCCGGCTTCGCCGCCAATCAGGCGATCGTACATCTGCTGGCGCAGAAGCAGGATCGCATTATCGCCGATAAGCTGGCGCACGCCTCGCTGCTCGATGCGGCGGGCCATACGCCCGCCACGCTGCGCCGCTTTCACCATAACGATGTCGAGAGCCTGACGCAGCGGCTGGCGTCGCCGTGCGATGGCGAAACCCTGGTGATCACCGAAGGGATTTTCAGCATGGACGGCGACAGTGCGCCGCTGGGGGCGATCGCCGCCGCCGCCCGCCGCGCCGACGGCTGGCTGCTGGTGGATGACGCCCACGGCATCGGCGTGTTGGGCGAGCAGGGGCGCGGCAGCTGCTGGCGGCAGGGCGTGAAGCCGGAGCTGCTGGTGGTGACTTTTGGCAAAGCCTTTGGCGTCAGCGGCGCGGCGCTGCTGTGCGACGACGCGACCGCCGACTATTTCCTGCAGTTCTCGCGCCACCTTATCTACTCGACGGCGATGCCGCCCGCCCAGGCGAGCGCGCTGCTGGCGGCGCTGCATGAGATTCAGGGCGGGGACGCGCTGCGTCAGCGGCTTAGTGACAATATTCAGCGCTTCCGCCGCGGCGCGGCGGGCTTGCCCTGGGCGCTGATGCCCTCGGAAAGCGCAATCCAGCCGCTGATCGTCGGCGAAAACGGCGCTGCGCTGGCGCTGTCGCAGCGGCTGGCGCAGGCGGGCTGCTGGGTCAGCGCCATCCGGCCGCCGACGGTACCGCCCGGCACCGCGCGGCTGCGCATCACTCTGACCGCCGCTCACCGGGCGGATGATATTGACGCACTGCTGGAGGCGCTGCATGACGCTGCGGGTTAACAAAGCGGCGGTGGCGCGCGCGTTTGGCCGCGCGGCGGGCCACTATGAACAGCACGCCGAGCTGCAGCGCCGCTGCGGCGACGCGCTGCTGGCGCTGGCGCCGCCTCTGGCCGATGGCGATCTGCTCGATGCGGGCTGCGGCACCGGCTGGTACAGCCGCCTCTGGCAACAGCGCGGGCAGCGCGTCGTGGCGCTCGATCTTTCGCCGCAGATGCTGCGGCAGGCGCGCAGCCTCGACGCGGCGAGCGGCTATCTGGCGGGCGACATCGACGCCTTGCCGCTGGCGAGCCAGAGCGTCGATTGCGTCTGGAGCAATCTGGCGGTGCAGTGGAGCAGCGACTTGCGCACCGCGCTGCAACAGTTCGCCCGCGTGCTGCGCCCCGACGGCGTCATGCTCTTCTCGACGCTGCTGGCCGGCTCGCTGCAGGAGGTGCACGCCGCCTGGCGGTCGCTGGGGCCTGGCGAGCACGCCAATCGCTTTTTAACCGAGGAGCAGGTGCGCGCGGCGGGCGCCGGGCTCAACCTTCGCTTTATCCGTCAGACGCAGGTGATGCATTTTCCCAACGCCCTGAGCGCAATGCGATCGCTGAAGGGCATCGGCGCCACCCATCTGCACCAGGGCCGGGACGGCGCGTCGCTGACGCGGCAGCGGCTGGCGCAGCTTGAGGCGCAGTGGCCGCGCGATGCGCAGGGCTGCCGTCTGACTTATCAACTGCTTTTTGGAGTCACGCAACGATGAAATGGTTTATTACCGGCACCGATACCGAGGTGGGCAAAACCGTCGCCAGCGGCGCGCTGCTGCAGGCGGCGGGCGCGGCGGGCTATCGCACCGCCGGCTATAAGCCGGTCGCCTCCGGCTGCGACGTCACGCCGGAAGGCGTGCGCAACGGCGACGCGCTGGCGCTGCAGCGCTACAGCAGCCTGGCGCTGCGCTATGAGCAGGTTAATCCGCTCGCGTTTATCGAGCCGACGGCGCCGCATATCGTCAGCGCGGAAGAGGGCAGGCCAATCGCTTTCGAGGTGTTGTCGCAGGGGCTACGCGCGCTGGAGGCGCAGGCGGAGTGGGTGCTGGTAGAGGGCGCAGGCGGCTGGTACACGCCGCTGTCGGAGACGCAGACCTACGCTGACTGGGTTGCGCAGGAGCAGCTTCCAGTGATCCTGGTGGTCGGGGTCAAACTGGGCTGCATCAACCACGCCATGCTGACCGCCGATGCGGTGCAGGCGCGCGGCCTGCGGCTGGCGGGCTGGATAGCCAACGATATCGAGCCGCCGGGCAAGCGCCATCAGGCCTATATGGCGACGCTGAAACAGCGCATTCCCGCGCCGTTTCTCGGCGAAATTCCCTGGCTGCCCAATGCGGCGGCGCAGGCGGACTGCGGACGCTTTATCACGCTGCCCCGCTAGTGTTTAGCTCACCGTCAGCCACTTATTGACGGTGAGATCGTCCAGCTGCGCCACGCGCCCCTGCGCGACGTTGCGTCCGCGGTGCAGCAGCAAAAAGTAGTCGGCGACGCGGCGGATCAGCGAGACGCGCTGCTCCAGCAGCAGCACGGTCAGGCCGTAATCGAGATTCAGTCGGCGGATCAGGTTGCCCATCTCCTCTTCCAGCCAGGGCGACATGCCGTCGGTCGGCTCGTCGAGGATCAGCAATCTGGGCCGCAGCACCAGCGCGCGCGCCAGCGCCAGCTGCTGCTGCTGGTCTATGGGCAGTTCGCCGCTGCGCTGCTGCCGCAGCGAATAGAGCGCCGGAAACAGGTCGAACACCATCTCGGGGATGACGTGCGGTTTGTCGCTCTGACCGCTGCCCGCCAGCAGAGCGATCAACAGGTTATCCTCTACGCTCATCTGCGAGAAGATATGGCGGCCCTGCGGCACATAGCCGATCCCCATGCGCGCGCGCTGTTCGGCCGGCTGCAGCAGCAGATCGCGCGGCGGCGAGCCATCTTCCTGCCAGGTCATCGACCCGCTGTTAATCGGCAGGCGACCCATAATGCAGTTCACCAGCGTGGTTTTGCCCATGCCCGGACGGCCCAGCACGCCGGTGCAGGTACCGGGCGGCAGGTCGAGATCCACATCCCACAGGATGTGGTTCTGTCCGTAAAACTGATTCACCGAACGTAAACTCAGCATCTGACTCTCCTCTTACAGATCTTGCCTGAATGCTTCCGCTCTTTGACGTCTGGCAAACAAGTCTTCAACGGTGGCGGTAGCGCGAATGTCGCCATGCCTTACTTTCCTCAACCCTCCCGCTAAACGCTGCAATTACCGGGCCAGAATCGCTTTGCAGGCCGGGAAGCGTTGGCAGGGCGCAATTAGCCTGTAAAAGATGAAAAATGCTTAACAATTGCCGCGGGTAATCAGGGTGCTGCACTTTCACGGTGCTGATGAGTTGACGTTTCTGGTGCAACGGGGCTGCGGCACGGCAGCTTGTTGAATTTAACTGGTCTTAAAGGCGGTCGCGGCTGGACGAAAATTCAGCGTCGGGCTGAAAAAGCATAGTTAACCGCCACGTTTCCGGCAGGAATTTAAGCGGAAAAAATTTTTTTTCACGCGGGCAGCTTAAGGACAAAAAATTATGCACAGCCGATGGCGAAAGGGCTGCCTTTAGTTATCCACCATTCCTGTGGATAACCTTGTGCATTAGACAGTGAAAACAGAGCGCAAGCGAGGAAATACGCGGCCTGGTTACATAATGCTGAGAAACTGGGCTTTTACCTTATTTATTTAAAAAACAGGTAGTTAATAAAAAACAAGCCTGAGGATTTTCCGCTGCGTAACAGAGCTGAAATTTAATGACGGTCTCTTGACAAATGTTATAAATCCGCTCCGGCTGGGGATAACCTTGCGCAACAGCGAAAATGTTGTGGCGTTGTTACAGCCAGCAAGACGTTGTGCCGCGCCAGCGTCTCACTGTGCCGCGTTACTGGTGATTTATCCAGTATTATTTTCTGGCAAAATCGCCACGGCAGAGTAAAATGACTCGGCTAGCCGCCGCATTCTTCAGCAGGAACCGCATCTCATGAGTAAAGTCTTTAAACTAAATTCCGCCTTCCAGCCCTCCGGCGACCAGCCAGAAGCGATTCGTCGCCTCAAAGAGGGGCTGGAGGATGGTCTGGCCCATCAGACGCTGCTCGGCGTAACCGGCTCCGGCAAAACCTTTACCGTCGCCAACGTGATCGCCGATCTCAACCGGCCTGCGATGGTGCTGGCGCCGAACAAAACCCTGGCGGCGCAGCTTTACGGCGAGATGAAAGAGTTCTTCCCCGACAACGCGGTGGAGTTTTTCGTCTCCTATTACGACTACTACCAGCCCGAAGCCTATGTGCCGAGCTCTGACACCTTTATCGAAAAAGACGCTTCGGTAAACGAACATATCGAGCAGATGCGGCTTTCGGCCACCAAAGCGCTGCTGGAGCGTCGCGACGTTATCGTCGTGGCGTCGGTTTCCGCTATTTACGGCCTGGGCGATCCCGATCTCTATCTGAAAATGATGCTGCACCTGACGCGCGGCATGATTATCGACCAGCGCAGCATTCTGCGCCGCCTGGCGGAGCTGCAGTATGCGCGCAACGATCAGGCGTTCCAGCGCGGCACCTTCCGCGTGCGCGGCGAAGTGATCGATATCTTCCCGGCGGAGTCGGAAGATACCGCGCTGCGCGTCGAGCTGTTCGACGAAGAGGTCGAGCGGCTGTCGCTGTTCGATCCGCTTACCGGCCAGATCCTCTCTACCGTGCCGCGCTTTACCATCTATCCCAAAACGCACTACGTGACGCCGCGCGAACGTATCGTGCAGGCGATGGAAGATATCAAAGTCGAGCTGGCGGATCGTCGCCGGGTGCTGCTGGAGAACAATAAGCTGCTGGAAGAGCAGCGACTGACGCAGCGCACCCAGTTCGATCTGGAGATGATGAACGAGCTGGGCTACTGCTCGGGCATCGAAAACTACTCGCGCTATCTCTCCGGGCGCGGGCCGGGCCAGCCGCCGCCGACGCTGTTCGACTACCTGCCCGCCGACGGTCTGCTGATCGTCGATGAATCGCACGTCACCATTCCGCAAATCGGCGGGATGTATAAGGGCGACCGCGCGCGTAAAGAGACGCTGGTGGAATATGGCTTCCGCCTGCCGTCCGCGCTCGATAACCGTCCAATGAAATTCGAAGAGTTTGAGGCGCTGGCGCCGCAGACCATCTACGTTTCGGCGACGCCAGGCAACTACGAACTGGAGAAATCGGGCGGCGAGGTGATCGATCAGGTGGTGCGTCCGACCGGTCTGCTCGATCCGCTGCTGGAGGTGCGTCCGGTGGCGACTCAGGTAGACGATCTGCTGTCGGAGATCCGCAAACGCGTCACCATCAACGAGCGCGTGCTGGTGACGACGCTGACCAAGCGTATGGCGGAAGATCTCACCGAGTATCTCGAAGAGCACGGCGAGAAGGTGCGCTATCTGCACTCAGATATCGATACCGTCGAGCGTATGGAGATCATCCGCGATCTGCGTCTTGGCGAGTTCGACGTGCTGGTGGGGATCAACCTGCTGCGCGAAGGGCTGGATATGCCGGAAGTATCGCTGGTGGCGATCCTCGATGCGGATAAAGAGGGCTTCCTGCGCTCTGAACGCTCGCTGATCCAGACCATCGGACGTGCGGCGCGTAACGTTAACGGCAAGGCGATCCTCTACGCCGACAAGATCACCAACTCCATGGCGCGCGCCATCGAAGAGACCGAACGCCGTCGCGAGAAGCAACAGAAGTACAACGAGGAAAGAGGCATTGTGCCGCAGGGACTCAATAAGAAGATCACCGATATTCTTGAGCTGGGTCAGAACGTCATCAAGACGCGCGGCAAGGCCAAAGCCAGCAGCCGCGGCGCCGCCGAGGCGGATGCCAGCTATCTGGCGCTGACGCCGCAGGCTCTGCAGAAGAAGATCCACGAACTGGAGTCGCAGATGCAGCAGCACGCGCAGAACCTGGAGTTCGAAGAGGCGGCGAACGTGCGCGACAAGCTGCATCAGCTGCGCGAACTCTTTATCGCCGCCTCGTAGCGGCTTAGCTAAACCGCTGGATGGCGTGTTCCAGCGCCAGGCGCAGCAGCTGGCGGTCGTGACGATAGGGAATATCGGCGGCCTCCAGCGGCTCGCGCACGATCAGGCGGTTCTCCACGCCAGCGGTATCAGCGGCCGGGCTGACCACGACCGCGTCAATCACCCGTTTGCCGATATATTTCTCCATCATCGCCAGCTTATCCGCCACCGTCAGGCTGGCGGCGGCTGGACTCAGCTCGCGTCCCAGATTGCCGATAAACACCATGGTGGCGGGCGTACGGCGCAGTGCGCGCGCCATCTCCTCCATCAGCAGGCTCGGCATCAGGCTGGTGTAAAAGCTGCCCGGTCCGATCAGAATCAGGTCCGCTTCGGCGATCGCTTCCAGCGCCTCGCGGGTCGGCGCCACGTTCGGATGCAGCATCAGCTCCTGCGGCGGCTGGGTCATGGCGTCGATATCGGTTTCGCCGTAAACCATATTGCCTTCGCTGTCTAACGCCACCAGATCGACCGGCTGCTCCGACATCGGGATCAGGAAGGCGTCGACCTTGAGCAGGTTGCGAATGATATTGATCGCCTCCAGCGGCCTGACGCTGAGGTGATCCAGCGCCTTGAGCATCAGGTTGCCCAGGTTGTGGCCGGAGAGTTCGCCGTTGCCGGCAAAGCGATATTCGAACATCGCCGACGCGACGCTCGGCTCAGTAATCAGCTGATTGATGCAGTTGCGCATGTCGCCCCAGGCGATGCCGCCTTCGGAACGGCGTATGCGTCCGGTAGAGCCGCCGTTATCGGTGGTGGTGACAATGCCGGTCAGGCGCGAGCCCAGCGGCGACAGGGCGGACATTACGCGCCCCAGCCCGTGTCCGCCGCCCAGCGCCACCACGCGATCGAGGTCTGCCAAAGTTCGGTTCATATTTCCTCTTTACACCCGCTGCCGACTTACCGTACCGGCATCCTTTTCAGCGGGCCATGTTAACCTTACTGCCGCGAAAATGCGGCGAAAAACGTTATGTATCAATATATATAGCGCACGTAGTGGATGGCAGAGCGGCAAAATTCGCGCTACCATTTGCCAACCGTGTCGTCCATGTGGCCGACATACACTCAAAGCCTGAACGCCTAAGTCAAACGATAGGGGGTTCAGGCCGCAGCCGACGCGCTGCCAGGGTGCAGAAAGAAATGCCTGCATCTCCCGTATTTGGAAAAGGTGTTCTGGTGTCACAACTTACTGATGCATTTGCACGTCGGTTTTATTACCTGCGTCTCTCGGTGACGGATGTCTGTAACTTCCGATGCACCTACTGCCTGCCCGACGGCTATAAGCCGCAGGGCGTGAGCAACAAAAGCTTTCTCTCGCTCGATGAAATACGACGCGTCACGCGCGCCTTTGCCGCGGCCGGCACTGAAAAAGTGCGTCTGACCGGCGGCGAGCCGTCGCTGCGTCGCGATTTTACCGACATTATCGCCGCCGTGCGGGAAAATCGCGCCATTCGGCAGATCGCCGTCACCACCAACGGCTATCGACTGGCGCGCGACGTCGCCGCCTGGCGCGCCGCCGGGCTCACCGCGCTGAACGTCAGCGTAGACAGTCTCGACGCGCGCCAGTTCCACGCTATTACCGGACAGGACAAGTTCCATCAGGTGATGGCGGGCATCGACGCCGCCTTCGACGCGGGCTTCCAGCAGGTCAAAGTCAACAGCGTGCTGATGCGCGACCTCAACAGCCGCAGCCTGCAAACCTTTCTCGACTGGATCCGCACGCGGCCGATTCAGCTACGATTTATCGAACTGATGGAGACGGGCGAGGGCGGCGCGCTGTTCCGCGACCAGCATGTTTCAGGCGCGGTGATCCGCGACCAGCTGATCGCTCAGGGCTGGCAGCGCCGCGAGCGCGGCCGCAGCGACGGCCCGGCGCAGGTCTTTTACCATCCTGATTACGTCGGCGAGATCGGCCTGATTATGCCCTATTCGCGCGATTTCTGCGCCAGCTGTAACCGTCTGCGCGTCTCGGCGCACGGCAATCTGCACCTCTGCCTGTTCGGCGACAGCGGCGTGCCGCTGCGCGATCTGCTGGTTTCCGACGCGCAGCAGGCGGAGCTGCAGGCGCGCATCGCGCACAGCCTGGGCGCGAAGAAGCAGACGCACTTCCTGCATCAGGGCAATACCGGCATCACGCAGAACCTTTCCTTCATCGGCGGTTAATCTCAGGAGCGAGTCAATGGGCAAATCTACGGGTGAATTTATTCCGGTCAACCTGGCGGTGCTGACCGTTTCCGATCGACGCGACGCCAGCAGCGACACCTCCGGCGACTATCTGCGCGCTGCGGCGCACGAAGCGGGTCACGTGGTGGTGGATCACGCCATCGTCGGGGAAGATCGCTACCGCATTCGCGCGATTGTGTCGCGCTGGATCGCTAGCCTGGATGTCCAGGTGGTGGTGATCAACGGCGGCACAGGGTTCAACGCGAAAAACATCACGCCAGAGGCGATTGAGCCGCTGTTCGATCGCAAAATAGAGGGCTTCGGCGAGCTGTTCCGCATGTTCTCCTGGGAGGATATCGGCGGCTCGACGCTGCAGTCGCGCGCCGTTGCCGGCATCGCCAACGGCACGCTGATCTTCGCAATGCCTGGCTCCACCAGTGCCTGCGAGAGCGCCTGGGAGCGCATTATCGCCGACCAGATCGACGCCCGCACCGGTCCCTGTAATTTCGTTTCACACTTAAAGAAGCTGTAAGCCATGCAACTGACACATATTAACGCCGCGGGCGAAGCCCATATGGTTGACGTCTCCGCCAAGGCGGAAACGGTGCGCGAGGCGCGCGCGGAAGCGCTGGTGCTGATGGCCGCCGAGACGCTGCAGATGATCGTCGACGGCAGCCACCATAAAGGCGACGTCTTCGCCACGGCGCGCATCGCGGGCATTCAGGCCGCCAAACGCACCTGGGAGCTGATCCCGCTCTGCCATCCGCTGATGCTGAGCAAGGTTGAAGTGAATCTGGTGGCCGAGCCGGAACATCAGCGCGTGCGCATCACCTCGCTTTGCCGCCTGAGCGGCAAAACCGGCGTCGAAATGGAAGCGCTGACCGCCGCGTCGGTGGCGGCCCTGACCATCTACGACATGTGTAAAGCGGTGCAGAAAGATATCGTTATCGACCAGCTGCGCCTGCTGAGCAAAAGCGGCGGCAAATCTGGCGATTTCCAGGCGGTGGCCCATGATTAAGGTGCTGTTTTTCGCCCAGGTGCGCGAGCTGGTGGGCACCAGCGCGCTGGAGATGCCTGCTGACTTTCCCGACGTGGCGACGCTGCGCGACGCGCTGGCGCAAAAAGGCGATCGCTGGGCGCTGGCGCTCGACGCAGGCAAACTGCTGGCCGCCGTCAATCAGACGCTGGTGCCGATGTCGCATCCGCTGAAGACGGGCGACGAAGTGGCCTTTTTCCCGCCGGTCACGGGAGGCTAAAATGGCAACGCAAATTCGCGTCGGCGCGGCGCCCTTCAGCATGGCCGAGGAATACGCCTGGCTCTCTGCCTCCGACGCCGACGGCGCGGTGGTGACCTTTACCGGCAAGGTACGCAATCACAACCTGGGCGACAGCGTCGCCGCGCTCACCCTCGAGCACTATCCGGGGATGACGGAAAAAGCGCTGCACGAGATCGTCGACGAGGCGCGTAGCCGCTGGCCGCTCCAGCGCGTTAGCGTTATCCACCGTATCGGCGAGCTTTTCCCCGGCGATGAGATCGTGTTCGTTGGCGTCACCAGCGCGCACCGCGGCAGCGCCTTCGCCGCCGCGGAGTTCATCATGGACTACCTGAAAACCCGCGCCCCATTCTGGAAGCGCGAAGCCACCGAACAGGGCGATCGCTGGGTCGACGCCCGCGACAGCGACCATCAGGCCGCGCAGCGCTGGGATTAAGGCTTGCTGAGCTGCTCCGCCGGACCGAAATGGGTATGGCCGTGAGCGTGCTCCCCGCCGCCTGAAACGCGTTTCAGCTGGATCACCTCGCCACGCTGCCAGGCGTTGGCGCCCGGCACCACCGGCTGGGTGACGATATCGGCGCGCGACGCCCGCAGCTTGCGGCTGTCGATATCAAAACGCTTGTCGCGATCCGCCAGCAGGCGATTATCAAGCTGACCGTCGGCGGTAAAGCCCATCATCAGCGCCGGAATGCCGATCGGCAGGGTTTTGTCGCGATCGGTATGCCAGGTGTGCCAGGTTTTGCCGTAGGTATTGGCGATGCGCGCCATCAGCGCGTGATCCGCCGCCTGCGGCAGGCCCGGCGCAATCAGCGTGCCCGACTTAACCTCATAGTCGTGACTGTGCCACAGCTTTTTCTCTTCCGGCGGCAGGCTCTGATAGAGCCGCGCGCTGATAATGTACTCCACCCCCATCAGCCGCGCGTCTTTGGTATTGCCGTCGTAAATCACCGCCTGCATCACATCGTCGTTCAGCACCGTCACGTAGTGGTGCGCCTCCATCTGGCCATTCTGATCGCCGTTGTAGAAGTGAAAGCCGTCGAGATAGGTATTGATCGCCTCGATGGGCGGACGCGACTGCAGCAGGTCTGCGCCAGTAGCGAGCGCTTTCATTTTTGCCGAGGTGGGCGCGCCGGGCGAGGCGACCTGCGCGGGCGTATTATTCGCGCCGCAGCCGCTGAGCAGCAGGGCAATGGCGGCACCGAGCCAGAGTTTTTGCATAACTATTTCCTTTTACGCGAGAAAACCTCAGCCTGGCTGAGAAACGCCGATACGCAAGCGCGACGGCAGCGCGGGAATTTACGCCTCGTCTGATGGTTTGTCCGCGCTTCGGTGCTAAGGTAAGGGTTTTGTTTTCCTGCAAGGACCGCTATGTCAGTTTCCGCATCGCTCAAACGTTTCTCGCTGCTTGCCGCACTGGTGCTGGCGGGCTGTAGCACCAAAAAAACGCCCGAGGCGCCGGTGCGTCAGCCGGCCGACGTCAAGGCGCAAATTCAGCGTCTGCTGCCCGCCCACGTCAGCGACAAACCGGGCTGGGCCACCGATATCTATACCTCGTTTCGCACCCAGCAGATCGACCCCAGCGTCAGCAATCTGTGCGCCGCCATCGCCGTCGCGGATCAGGAGTCAAACTTTAGCGCCGAGGCGGCGGTGCCGGGCCTGCCGAAAATCGCCTGGGGCGAAATCGACCGCCGCGCGGCAAAGGTGCACGTGCCGGCGTTCCTGGTGCGCACCGCGCTGATGATTAAATCCTCTAACGGCGAAAGTTATGCGGCGCGCCTCGACAAAGTGCGCAGCGAAAAAGAGCTGAGCGCCATTTTCGACGATTTTATTGATATGGTGCCGATGGGGCAGACGCTGTTCGGCAACCTGAATCCGATTCATACCGGCGGTCCGATGCAGGTCAGCATCAGCTTCGCCGAGGCGCATGCCAAAGGCTATCCCTGGCCGATCGACGGCTCGATCCGCCGCGAGGTCTTTACCCGCCACGGCGGCATGTACTTCGGCATTATGCATCTGCTTGGCTATCCGGCGGACTACAGCAAGCCGATCTACCGTTTCGCCGACTTTAACGCCGGCTGGTACGCCAGCCGCAACGCCGCTTTTCAGGCGGCAGTGGCGCGCGCGACCGGCATGAAGCTGGCGCTGGACGGCGATCTGATCCTTTATGGTTCAGACAAAGCGGGCGCGACCGAGCTGGCGGTGCGCACCTTGGCGAAGCAGATCGACATGAGCGACAGCGCCATTCGTCGCGACCTGGAGAAAGGGGAGCAGGCGAGTTTCAGCGACAGCACGCTGTGGAAGCAGGTCTTCGCGCTGGCGGACAAGATGGCTGGCCGCCCGCTGCCGCGCGAGATGCTGCCAGGCATCAAGCTGGAGAGCCCGAAAATCACCCGCAATCTCACCACGGCCTGGTTCGCGCAGCGCGTCGACAGCCGCTATCAGCAATGTTTATCGCGCCGCTGAGGCGCGCATTGTGGGGCAGTTAAGCCATGCTGTGCCACAATTAACCCTATCCGTCGGCTTGCCGACGCCTTTTCACTCACATGAGGTGCATCATGGATCGATATCCACGCAATGATTCTCTGGTGCAGCCCGCGACGAGCGGGTTGCAGGCTTTTATGGCGCAGGTTTACGGCTGGATGACCTGTGGGCTGCTGCTCACCGCCTTCGTCTCCTGGTATGCGGCGGGCAACGAGCGCATCATGTTCTTTATCTTTTCCAACCGTATGACCTTCTTTGGTCTGATTATCGCCCAGCTGGCGGTGGTGTTTGTGCTCTCCGGCATGGTGCATCGCCTGAGCGGCGCGCTGGCGACCGGGCTGTTTATGCTCTATTCAGTGCTGACCGGCCTGACGATGGCCAGCATTTTCCTCGCTTACACCTACACCTCCATTGCCAGCACCTTCTTTGTGACGGCGGGGATGTTCGGTGCCATGAGCTTTTACGGCTACACCACCAAACGCGACCTGAGCCGCTTCGGCAGCCTGCTGTTTATGGCGCTGATCGGCATTTTGCTGGCGTCGCTGGTGAACTTCTGGCTGAAGAGCCCGGCGCTGATGTGGGCGATTACCTATATTGGCGTGGTGGTGTTCGTGGGGCTGACTGCCTATGACACCCAGCAGCTGCGTCAGATGGGCGAGCAGATCGACGTGCGCGACCGCGAGTCGCTGCGCCGCTATTCAATTATGGGCGCCCTGAAGCTCTATCTCGACTTTATCAACCTGTTCCTGATGCTGCTGCGTATCTTCGGCAATCGTCGCTAAGTCACCAGAGGCTCCATCCCGCCAGCCAGGCCGGGATGGAGCCATTGCATACTACGCACTCTTCTGCAGTTTCTGTTCATTCTTCGCGCGCAGATGCTTCGCGCGACTCTCCAGCATCAGATAGAGCACCAGCGCCAGCAGCAGCGGCAGAATAAAATAGAGCACGCGATAGGCGAGCAGCGCCGCGATAATGGTGCCGTGCGACGCGTGCTGCCCGCTCAGCAGCGCCAGGAACACCGCCTCCAGTACGCCAATCCCGGCCGGGATATGAATAATCACGCCTGCAATACTGCTGATCAGCAGCACGCCGAGCACGATAGGGTAATCCACCTGCCGTGCCAGCAGCAGCCAGATAATCGCGCCCATCACCAGCCAGTTGGCGGAGGAGACCGCGAACTGAAACAGCGCCATGCGCAGCGACGGCAGCTGCAGTGTCTGACGCCGGATGGTCCACTTGCGGCGCTTTGAAAAGGCGCAGGCCCAGAGAAAGACCGCCACCACCGCCAGCAGCACGACGCCGATAATGCGCAGCGTGGTCTCGCCAATAAACCAGCCGCCGGGGATCGGCACCATGCCCGCGCTGAACACGATGCCCGCCAGCAGGATATAGCCGAGCCAGTTGGTAGCGATGCTGAGCGAGAAAATGCGCGTGATGGTGGCGCTGTCCAGCCCCAGCCGCGAATAGAGTCGGTAGCGCATCGCCACGCCGCCGACCCAGGTGCTAAGCGTCAGGTTAAAGGCGTAGCAGATAAACGACACCAGCATCACCTGTCGCTTCGCCAGCTTATGGCCGCAGTAGGCGCGGCCGATCAGGTCGTAGCAGCCGTAGGTAAGGTAGCTGACGATCACCAGCGCGACCGCGCTCAGCACCGCCAGGCGGTTATAGTTGACGATAACGTTGTAGACATCTTCCCAGTTCACTTTGCGGGCGTAGACCACCAGCAATACAATCACCGCGATAAAGAAGAGCCAGGTCAGCACCTTCTTCGCCAGCTTCCATTTTGGATGTTTTTCCGCCATCAGGATTTCGCCCCTTCATTGTCTGTTTCGACCCGGTCCTGCGTTTCCATTTCCGGCTGAACCGGCGGATCGACCTGCGCAATCAGCGGCGTATGCGCGGGCAGCCAGCCGGCAATAGCCGGGAAATGGCGTAAGAAGTGAAACACCACCACGCTTTTAGTTAGCTGCCACCAGTTGCGCGGTGGCAGGCGATCTTCCTGCACGCGCTGGCAATCTTTCGCCAGCAGCTGTTCCAGGTTATCGCGCAGCGTCTGGTTGAAGTCGCGATCGTAGATAATCAGATTGGCTTCGAGGTTGAGCGACAGGCTCAGCGGATCGAGGTTGCTGGAGCCGACTGTGGCCCACTGGCGATCCTGCACCGCCACCTTGCCGTGCAGCGGGCGGCGGATATATTCGTAGACTTCCACGCCGGCATCCACCAGGTAGTTATAGAGCAGCTCCGCGCCGACTTTGACGATCGGCATATCGGGTTCGCCCTGCACGATCAGCCTGACCCGCACGCCGCGCTGCGCTGCGCTGCGCATCTCGCGCAGCAGACGATAGCCAGGGAAAAAGTAGGCGTTGGCGATAATTACATCCTCTTTCGCGGTGCGCAGCATATCGAGATAGTGCTTTTCAATATCGTCGCGGTGGTCGTCGTTGTCGCGATAGACGAACAGCACCTGCGCGTTGCCGGGCACGGCGTTGACCGCAGGGCGATGCGAACGGCCGCCCCACCAGCGGCGCGTCACCGCTTCGCTGCCCATCGCCTCGCGCACGTAGCGGGTAATATCCTCCACGATGGGGCCTTTGACCTCGACGGCATAATCCTGCTTCGCCTCCGGGCCGTAGCTGGTGTTGTGCTCGGCGGAGAAGTTAATGCCGCCGACGAAAGAGATGACGTCGTCCACCACCACGATTTTCCGGTGCAGGCGGCGGAAGACATTGGTGCGCATCCCCATCACCAGCGGACGCGGATCGTAATAGATGAAGCGCACGCCTTCAGCCGTCAGGCTGTTGACGAATTTGTCAGAGAGATCCGGCGAGCCGTAGCCGTCCACCATCACCTCTATCTTCACGCCGCGCTGTGCGGCGGCCAGCAGTTCGCGGTGCAGCGCGTTGCCGACCTCATCCTCAAACAGGATAAAGGTTTCCAGCATCACGCTGCGCTCGGCGCGCTGAATCGCGCCGAACACGCGCGGGAAAAATTCTTCGCCGTTTTCCAGCAGACGCAGACTGTTGCCTTCTCGCCATTCAAAATTCATAGGTGGATCTCCACGGCGAGCGGAGCGTGATCCGACAGGTGCGACCAGGGTTTGCGCGGCAGCGCCCAGGGATGACTGACCGTGGCGTTGCGGACGTAGATACGATCGAGCCGCAGCAGCGGAAAGCGGGCAGGGAAGGTGCGCGCCGGGCGACCGTGTTTCATGCTAAATACCTCTTTTAATCCTGCGCCATGCTTCAGAATGTGATTGGCGCGCAGCTGCCAGTCGTTGAAATCGCCCGCGACGACCAGCGGCGCGTCGTGCGGCAGCGAGGCCACCATGTCGCACATCATCTTCATCTGCGCGTGGCGGTGCGCCTCTTTCAGCCCAAGATGTACGCAGATAACGTGCAGGGTGCCGTGCGGCTCCGGCAGGCTGATTTTGCAGTGCAACATGCCGCGGTTTTCACTTCCTGCAACAGAAATATCGCGATTTTCATACTCCTGAATGGGAAACCGTGACAAAATCGCGTTCCCGTGGTGTCCCTCCGGATAGACGGCGTTGCGGCCGTAGGCGAAGTCGTTCCACATGGTGTCGGCCAGGAACTCGTAGTGCGGCGTGCCCGGCCAGTTCTCGTGATGCAGCGGGTGTACGGCATGTGTGCCCATCACCTCCTGCAAAAAGACGATATCCGCTGAGGTGGCGCGTACCGCTTCGCGCAGTTCCGGCAGGATGAAGCGACGGTTAAAAGTAGTAAATCCCTTGTGGGTATTGATCGTCAGGACTTTAAGGGAAAATCCTTGCTTAGTTTGTGGCATACTCTCGACGCACTCCTTTTCATCAGCAACAAAAGTAAAGTGTAGTCTTTGTCACAAACGGGTGCGGTTAAGGATGGAAATTTAGGGCGTTATCCGAAAATTGCTTTACATTGAGGAAACCGTTACCGGCCTGTGCCGGTTGCACTTGGGCGACCTGTTGGGTCTGCCAGGAGAAAAGAATGAAATGGTCTAATCGTGTTCAAATCATCACTGGACAAACCTGCGTGCATATTGCCATGCACGCGCTGGTGATCGCCGCGCTGATCTGGGGCTGGAAGCACAAAGCTCTGATCGAAGTGTGCAGCACGCTGGTAGCCGCCTATGCCGTGGTGTTTATCGCCATGCTGGTCCTGCAGCGTAGTGTTCGTTTGCGTCGCATCGGTGATTATCTTGAAGAAGCGACTACCACCTACTACTTTGGCGCGGCGATGATGACGCTGTTTATCGTCTCGCGCTACATCCACAACGCCTTGCTGATCGGTATGCTGGGCGTGGTGATGCTGGTAGGTCCGGCGCTGGTCTCGCTGCTGGCGAAAGAGCCGGCAGGGCGCATCCAGAAGAAGCGCAGCTAACCCTCCGGGTTCGCTATCAGGGGCTGCCGCAAGGCGGCCCTTGTTGTTTCTGCCTTTCTCGCACCCTGCGATGAAAGCTGTTACACTGCCTGCCTTACGCATCGTAGTTTGTGCCCTTTTCACACGTTAGCCCTCGGCTGGCGTCACTTTCCCCCCTGAAAACTACACCGTGAATCGCGGTCAGGGCGGACCGGAGTAACACACTTAATGTCTTTTGACTCTCTCGGCCTGAGCGCCGATATTTTGCGTGCGGTCGCTGAACAGGGCTACCGTGAACCTACGCCTATCCAGCGCCAGGCGATCCCTGTGGTGCTCTCCGGGCGCGACCTGCTGGCCAGCGCGCAGACCGGTACCGGCAAAACCGCCGGCTTTACGCTGCCGCTGCTGCAAAAGCTCTCTACTCAGGCTGCCACGGGCCGCGGTCGCCGTCCGGTACGCGCCCTGATCCTGACCCCGACGCGCGAACTGGCCGCCCAGATTGGCGAAAACGTGCGCGACTACAGCAAATATCTGGAGCTGCGTTCGCTGGTGGTGTTCGGCGGCGTCAGCATTAACCCGCAGATGATGAAACTGCGCGGCGGCGTCGATATTCTGGTCGCCACGCCGGGCCGTCTGCTCGATCTGGAACACCAGAACGCGGTCGATCTGTCGCAGATCGAAGTGCTGGTGCTGGACGAAGCGGATCGCATGCTCGACATGGGCTTTATCCACGACATCCGTCGCGTGCTGGCCAAGCTGCCGGCGAAGCGTCAGAACCTGCTCTTCTCCGCAACCTTCTCCGACGACATTAAAACGCTGGCGGAAAAGCTGCTGCACAACCCGGAGCAGGTCGAAGTGGCGCGCCGCAACACCGCCTCCGAGCAGGTATCGCAGCTGGTGCATTTCGTTGACAAGAAGCGCAAGCGGGAACTGCTCTCGCAGCTGATCGGCGAAGGCAACTGGCAGCAGGTGCTGGTGTTTACCCGCACTAAGCACGGCGCCAACCACCTGGCTGAACAGCTGAATAAAGACGGCATCACCGCTGCGGCGATCCACGGCAATAAAAGCCAGGGCGCCCGTACCCGCGCGCTGGCCGACTTTAAAACCGGCGCCATCCGCGTGCTGGTGGCGACCGATATCGCCGCGCGCGGTCTCGATATCGAAGAGCTGCCGCACGTGGTGAACTATGAACTGCCGAACGTGGCGGAAGATTACGTGCACCGTATCGGCCGTACCGGCCGCGCCGCCGCCACCGGCGCCGCGCTCTCTCTGGTCTGCGTAGATGAGCACAAGCTGCTGCGCGATATCGAGCGTCTGCTGAAGCGCGAGATCCCGCGCATGGCGGTTCCGGGCTACGAGCCGGATCCGAGCATCAAGGCGGAGCCGATTCAGAACGGTCGCGGTCAGCAACAGCAGCCGCGCGGCCGCGGTCGTGGACAGGGCGGCGCGCCGTCATCTGCACGTCCGCAGGGCGACAAACGCGCGCCGCAGCCGCGCCGTCAGAGCCAGTCCGAGCAGGGCGCTAAGCCTGCGCGTCCGTCGCGTCGTCCGGCTGCGAAGAAAACCGGAACCGCGTAACGCCATGCGGGTGTTGCTTGCCCCGATGGAGGGCGTGCTGGATTCGCTGGTGCGCGAGCTGCTGAGCGAAGTCAACGACTATGACCTCTGCGTCACCGAGTTTTTGCGCGTGGTGGATCAGCTGCTGCCGGTAAAATCGTTTTACCGGCTCTGTCCCGAGCTGCGCAATAACAGCCGCACGCCTTCGGGCACGCGGGTGCGTTTGCAGCTGCTCGGTCAGCATCCTGAATGGCTGGCGGAGAACGCGGCGCGCGCGGCCGAACTGGGTTCCTGGGGCGTCGATCTTAACTGCGGCTGCCCCTCGAAGCTGGTGAACGGCAGCGGCGGCGGCGCCACGCTGCTGAAAGATCCCGAACTGATCTATCGCGGCGCGAAAGCGATGCGCGAGGCGGTGCCGTCGCATCTGCCGGTAACGGTGAAAGTGCGTCTCGGCTGGGACTCCGGCGAGCGGCGCTTTGAAATCGCCGACGCGGTGCAGCAGGCGGGCGCCAGCGAGCTGGTGGTGCACGGCCGCACCAAAGAGGATGGCTACCGCGCCGAGGCGATTAACTGGCAGGCGATAGGCGAGATCCGTCAGCGGCTGCGCATTCCGGTGGTGGCGAACGGCGAGATTTGGGACTGGCAGAGCGCGCAGGCGTGTATGAGCGCCACCGGCTGCGATGCGGTGATGATCGGTCGCGGCGCGCTTAACGTGCCGAACCTCAGCCGGGTGGTGAAGTACAACGAGGCGCCGATGGCCTGGCCGGACGTGGTGGCGCTGCTGCAGAAATATACGCGGCTGGAGAAGCAGGGCGACACCGGCCTCTACCACGTCGCGCGCATTAAGCAGTGGCTCGGCTACCTGCGCAAAGCCTATCCGCAGGCGGATGGCCTGTTCACCGATATCCGCGCGCTAAAACACTCCGCCGCTATCGCCGAGGCGATCGATCGACAGGCCGCTGCCCTGGCCCTGTGACAAAAATTCAGGCGACCCGTTAGCAGGCTAAGCGTATAGTGAAAGCCATTTTTCACAACAAGCCAGCCTGCTATGTCTGATGTCGCGGTACTGACTAACGGTCAACTCAACAAACGCATTCTCTCTGTTCTGATCTTCACCTTTTTCTGCTATCTCTCCGTGGGGCTGCCGCTGGCGGTGCTGCCGGGCTTCGTGCATAACCAGCTCGGCTTCAGCTCGTTTGTAGCGGGGCTGATTATCAGCCTGCAATATTTCGCCACGCTGCTGAGCCGTCCGCAGTCGGGCCGGCTGGCGGATCGCCTGGGGCCGAAGCGGGTGGTGATGCTCGGCACGCTGCTCTGCGGCATGAGCGGCGTGATGACCATTATCGCCGCGCTGTGCCGCGACTGGCCGCTGGTCAGCCTGCTGCTGCTGGCGGCTGGACGCCTGTTCCTCGGCGTCGGCGAAAGCTTCAGCAGCACCGGCTCCACGCTGTGGGGCATGAACATCGTCGGGCCGCTGCAGACCGCGCGCGTGATCTCCTGGAATGGCGTCGCCACCTATCTGGCGATGGCGATTGGCGCGCCGCTCGGCGTGATGCTGAACCAGGGGCTCGGCATCAGCGGCTTTGCCGGTCTGGTGGCGCTGATGGGCATCGTGGGTTATCTGCTGGCGAGCCGCAAACCGGCGGTCGAGGTGAGCCAGGGGCAGCGTATTCCGTTTCATCGCGTCTTTTCGCGCGTCTGGCTGTTCGGCCTGGCGCTCGGCTTCGGCACCATCGGCTTCGGCGTCATCTCAACTTTTATTACCCTTTACTTCGCCAGCCGCGACTGGAGCGGCGCCGCCTTCGCGCTGTCGCTGTTCAGCCTCGGCTTCGTGCTGTTCCGCCTGCTGTTCAGCCGCGCCATCACCCGCTTCGGCGGGCTGCGCGTCGCTATCGTCTCTCTGCTGCTGGAGTGCGCCGGGCTGCTGATTATCTGGCAGGCGGAGAGCAGCCTGCTGGTGGATCTCGGCGCGCTGCTGACCGGCTGCGGCTTTTCGCTGATTTTCCCGGCGCTGGGCGTAGAGGCGGTGAAGCAGGTAGAGCGACAGGATCAGGGCTCGGCGCTCGGCGTCTACTCGGCGTTTCTCGATCTGGGACTCGGCCTGACCGGCCCGGTGGCGGGGTTGCTGATTGGCTACTGGGGCATGCAGTCGGTCTATCTGGCGGCGGCGATGATGGTGCTGGGCGCTTTCGCCATTACGCTGCGCCTGATGCAGCGCTACAGCGGCGCGGCGTAACGCCGCGCCGACGGCCATCAGAACTGCGAGAAAAGGGCGTAGAGTCCGGCGGCCAGTAAAACAGAAACCGGCAGCGTCAGGATCCACGCCATCGCCAGATTGCGCAGCGTGGCGAACTGCAGGCCGGAGCGGTTGGCCGCCATGCTGCCCGCCACGCCGGACGAGAGCACATGGGTGGTGGAGACCGGCAGACCGAAGCTGTCCGCCGCGCCGATGGTCGCCATCGCCACCAGCTCCGCGCTGGCGCCCTGCGCATAGTTAAGGTGGGTTTTGCCGATGCGTTCGCCCACGGTAACCACGATGCGACGCCAGCCGACCATGGTGCCGAGGCCCAGCGCAATCGCCACCACCACTTTCACCCACATCGGAATAAAGCGCGTGGCGCTGTCCAGCTCCTGCTTGATCGCCGTCAGATTGCGCTGCGTCTCTTCCGGCATCGCCACTTTATTGGTCTGAATATGCTTGATCGACTCCGAGGTCAGGTACATCTGGTTACGAGTGTTCGATACCGCCTGCGCCGGAATATTCTCCATTGAGCCGTAGCGGCGGATCTGCTCGCTGATATCGCCCAGCGTCAGCGCCAGCGCGGGCAGCACGTTGGGGTTCATCTCATTGGTGCGCACATAGTCGGTCAGCACGTCGCGCGCGACCGGCGGACGGGCGCTGGCGGGCTGTAGCTGCAGCAGCTGGTTTTCCGTCACCTGCGCCAGCGCCGCCACGCGCGGGATCTGATCCGGCGGCAGCGAACGGTTCAGCGCATAGGCGATCGGCATGGTGCCCACCAGAATCAGCATAATCAGCCCCATGCCTTTTTGGCCGTCGTTGGAGCCGTGGGCGAAGGAGACGCCGGTGCAGGTCAGGATCAGCAGGCCGCGGATCCAGGCCGGCGGCGGCTCGTTGCTTTGCGGCGCTTCATAGAGATCGCGATTGCGAATAAAGGCCTTCATCGTCAGCAGCAGCAGCGCGGCGCAGATAAAACCCACCAGCGGCGAGAGGATCAGCGAATAGCCAATCTTAATCGCCTGATCCCAGTCCACGCCGCTCATGCCGCTGCGACCATGCAGCAGCGCATTGGCGACGCCGACGCCGATAATCGAACCGATCAGCGTATGGGAAGAGGAGGAGGGCAGGCCGAGATACCAGGTGCCCAGATTCCAGATAATGGCGGAGAAGAGCAGCGCATAAACCATGGCGAAGCCGCCGCCGCTGCCCGCCTGCAAAATCAGCTCCACCGGCAGCAGCGAGATAATGCCGAACGCCACCACGCCGCTGGAGAGCAGCACGCCGAGAAAGTTGCACAGTCCTGACCAGACCACCGCGACGCCGGGCGTCAGCGAGTGGGTGTAGATCACCGTCGCCACCGCGTTGGCGGTATCGTGAAAGCCGTTAACGAACTCAAACCCCAGTGCGATCACCAGCGCCAGGCCCAGCAGCAAGAATGGGACGTAGCTGGTGACCGGCGTGTCGGTCTCCTGTACGTCGCTGAACAAGTTGAACCCGGCAAAAGAGAGCCCGGCGACCAGCAGGATAAGAAACAGCGGTTTTGAAAAACGGTTGCGCTTGCCAGTAAGGTTGGGACGCCCGGCAACCGATGGGGATGACGATAAGCTGTTTTCGCTCATAAACACCTCGGTGAATAGTGGCGGGCGCGCCCTGTCCGCACCCATTACTGGCAGGGATACGCGCTTTATATGACAGAACAATGATGTTGCGCGGCCGCTGTCATTATTCTGTCATCACTCTGCATCAGGCTGTGGATCTGGTCCGCTCTGATATTTAGTCCATCCATGGTTTCTGAGCTACTGCTGGCGCCAAATAAATCCGATTTCGACGACGAAGTTGCCGGTTTAATACACGGCTATTTGATGTCGCCCGACGCGCCGCCGCGCCGCCTGAACGCGCGCGAAGCGGTGCAGGCCGGAGAAAGCCCGCGCCGCGACGGCGAGTTTCTCTGGCTGCATATCAATCTTAACCACGCCCGCGCCCAGCACTGGGTTCAGCGCCATTTTCAGGTTGATGAAGATTTCTTCGAAGAGATCCATTCCGCCTCGTCGCGCACCCGGCTGGCGGAGCAGGGTGAAGCGCTGATGGCGATCCTCAACGACGTTACCTTTAGCCAGGAAGAGCACAGCGCGCAGAACGCCACGCTCTGGATCTGGTGTCGTCGCCAGCTGCTGGTCAGCGCGCGCTATCGCCAGGTTGATATGATCGAACGTATGCACCAGCGGCTGCAGTCGTGCGCCTTTCGCAACGCCGAGGAGATGCTGCTCAGCCTGCTGGGCGAGCAGGAGCGCCAGCTGGAGCAGGTGGTGCGGCGCACCAGCCTGGCGGTGGACGCGATTGAGGAGCGGCTGCTCAGCCCGGCGATCAAGGCGAACCGCAGCGAGCTGGGAGAGCTGCGCCGCATGCTGCTGCGTATTCAGCGCCTGCTGGCGCCGGAGCCGGCCGCGCTGTTTCGTCTGCTGAATCGTCCGCCCGCCTGGCTGAACCGCGATACCCTGCGCGAGCTGCGCGCCTTTACCGAGGAGTTCAGCGTGGTGCTTAACGACCTCGCCAGCCTGATGGAGCGCATCCGGCTGCTGCAGGAGGAGATCGCCGCGCGCCTGATGGAGCAGAGCAACCGCACGCTGTTTCTGTTAACCGTGATTACCGTGCTGGCGCTGCCGATCAATATCGTCGCCGGCTTCTTCGGCATGAACGTCGGCGGTATCCCGCTGGCGGGCAATGCGCACGGCTTTTTGATTCTGGTGCTGGTGGTGCTGGCGTTTACCGTTGTGGCGGGCTGGCTGGCGCTGAGAAGGCCGCGGAGGTGAGGGGGCGCGCGAGTGAGGAGAGAGCATCGTGGCTGAGCGCGTTTGCGTTTCCGCGCTGGGCGATTAGATAAATAAGAGAGAAGTTGATTGTCCGCTATGAGCGAGTAACGGACTTAAAGGTGATATGTTAAGTAACATAGAAATGAAAATCTAAAAACGGATGCCACTTCCAGTGAAAGAAAGCAATTGCCAGACTTGTAATCAGCCAATGAGTAAGACACCAGACAGATTGAATTTTGACTGTGGTGGAGACTGTTTAAGTTGCATGGCCTGGCATGGCGATCCAGACGCATTGGAGATGGTTGAAAGACTTACAGGTGAAAAAGTTGATATCCGTTGAAATCGATAACGAACATGTAAGATTGAAGGTCAACCATGAGCGAAAAGCGGACGTTCGTAGTTTTCCGACAGTAGATGAAAAATTTTTAATCAAGCTGCTTATTCATTTACAGGGAGCAGGTCAACGGCTTTCAGCCCATGGATTCCCTTTTACACAGGCAATAAAAAAGTCGGAGGCATTTCTGCTTCCGGCTTTCAATACAATGATCTGATGCTTCATGCATCAGACAGCCCGGCATCAACCAGCACACCACCCACAACTTTCCCATTTTCGATCTCCAGCAATGCACCAACCGCCATTGGTTCAAGCCGTTGATTAAGTGACGCGAGTAAGGCTGTCCCGGACATTAATGCATCTCCGGATTTTTTTGCATGGATCTCAACATAACGCGCATTGGCCTCAGTGCTCACCGCCCTTTCAAAAAGCGGTTTCATACGACTTAGCTGAAACGTGATTTTCTGCTGCGTTTGTTTCCAGATATCTTGAACACCGCCAGCCGCAGCAATCTCTTTCATAAGCCGCTCCGCTTCATCTTTAAATTCCTGACGCAGATCGTCTTGATAATAAAGTATGAGATTTGCCATCATTAGGCACTGCATACTGAAAATGTACTCTTTAAACAGACGAGACTGTTCGTCGATAATCTCTTTTAAGTCATCACGGATATCGTTGGAGCCAAACAGACTTGTACTGTCAAAACTGTCTAACTTCGCGGCACTCGTTTCGATATTTTTTTTCAAATGCAGCGCAATACCATGAATATCCTGTTTGCTGTTGGACAATGTTTGCAGTGTAAATTCGCTGACGGCGTCTCCTTTAGCAAGGGTTGTGCCTGCCTGACAAAGCATTTGATGAAAAGCAATAATTTTCGATGAACGTTCATCCTGCTGAAAAGCATGAACTTTATTCACGACCTCAACTATTTTCTCGAGCTTTTCATTGATGTCTGCAAGGTGTTTTTGCGCGACGATGGTGGAAGCAAGATTAAGCAAAAGCCCGGTATTAACAACACTTTTGAGTTTTTCCGCTGGATTCAAACTGACATGCTCGGTGATTTGTCCATTTGTGGCATTCCGCGTCATGCCCAGACTGCCAGTACCATCTTTACGAACCATCAGGCGATCGAACGCTATATTACAATGCACAATATGTTTGGAATGTGCAGCTATCGTGGAACTTGCCTGCGGTATGAGGCTCAGCATTTGATTAAACTGCGAGATACCCTTCTCATCAAGACGCAGAGTATTTTCGGGTAAGCTGTCAATTGTGGGTATCGGACGCGCCGTCAATACGGGTAAGTTATCATCATCGACGAGCAATAATGCGTTATCACTGTTGGTTGTCATAATTATCCTATCTGATTTTGACTTTTTGAGCGATTTATTTATTACGCAGTAAGCATTTTTATATATGCCAACTGAGCGACAAAAGGGATCGTTACACGATAAGCTTCACCGATGCTAAGGGTTTGCGATAAATTCGTATAGATTTGCGCAATGCTGGCGACATTGCTGAAAATCTTCGCGCCAAAATTGCCGGACGTATCCTTCGGTTCCACTCTTTTTCCTAGGTTAAATAGGCCACTGACAACGTTCATTTCCGTGCAGCGATCCAGTCTTGTATGTTCCGGCATATCTTTCCATTCGCTGCCAAATAACCCGATCACAATTTCTTGTTCAAGCTTGAGATCCGTTTTGCTTTCAGTCCCCAAGCCTCTAAGTTTTATATGTACATCCCGGAGTATTGTTTTATAAGGTAAGGGTGCCTTGCGGAGCATGTTTGCAATGCTGTGACCACCATAGGTCTGAAACCCGTGAAGTAACTGGCGAAGTATCTCTTCGGAATAGGGGTCCTTTCCGGCTTTTTCCAAAAGCAACAAATTCATAACCGATGTAGAGAGTGCTAACCTCCCTCGACCGCCATCCGTCAAAACATCAACCAGATAATCAATATGCTTTTTATCGGTTGAGAGTAGAAGGCTGAGAATGCCTTCGTCACATTCAATTGGAGCTTTCATTGGGCTGCCCTGACATTATTTCTTTAAGTGAGATCATTCTGATTAATAAAGAATGTAAAACTTGAATGTCTATGTTGCTGGATATTCTCTTTGATCTCAAACCCCTGATGGCTAATTTGACTTAAGGGCTTTAATTTTTTTTCCATAATCAATGTGCGAACCGATCCAAGCTGAGCTGCTCTCTGCAAGCTAACATACCATGAAGAAAGTAGCATCAGCTTCCAGCACTGTTCTGCATCCCAGTAATGGGCATAAACTCACCTTCACAACGTCTGCTCTTGGTACAAAGCGGACTTAGTATTAGCAGCATGATAACCACCTCCGGTTCGCCGGTGTTACCGGGTCGTCGACCTATTAATTATGAAGGCGCTGGGAGCGTAAAAACAGGCGAAAGGCCTGAGTATACAGCCCCGAAAGGGGCTTTTTTATCGCCTGCCGCTCAGGATTACATGTGCATGAATCTGTCACTGTCGAGAAGCCGCTGCTGTGCGCAGAGTTTTACTCGTTACCCCAGATATGCTGACAGAGTCTTGTGGCATCCCAGCTGGGCTTCGCCAGTTGTGGAAATTCGCTGATTACTTTATTTGGATCGGTATTGCTGGTAATCACATAATCGTTGGGGATTTCATGTACACCACGATCAACCGCGAAATAATAACGTTTTGTTGGCTGAGGTATAAAAGTTAGCTTCTTTATCGCCTGGACAGTGACAAAAGGTCCGAAAGAGTAAGATTGTTTTTTGACGTTATAAATTTGCTGAACGGCTAAGAGTTTACCGGGTTGAATCTTAAGGGGAAAAACTCTTTTGCTTGTGTCAAACATACTGGGATTAACTGTGTAAGTCTCAGATCTGTCGTAACATTCACCTTTATTTTCATAATAAAGAAGGGTAACACTCCCAGCTATTTCCTCCTGTTGTATGACCAAAGTAGCAGCATCAGGGCCGGTGTAATCTTTGTGCTGTCGCGGCACCAGGTTTGAGCATCCTGAAAGGATTAAGGTTGAAGCAAGCACTATCAAGGATAGAGAATTATTTAAATGTGACGGCATGTCTATTATCTCCTTGTGATTGTCGATAACGGATATCGGCAAACAAGCAGAAATACTTTACCTCCAGTTTTAGAGGTAATGACCAGCACAAGAATCGCCGTTTCGAAACAATGGGAAGCCCTGCACCGCGATTAGCGACGGCCAGAAAGGCGCGCGGCCCTTCAGGCCGGGGAAAACCGGTGCTGACGTACCGCCTCCGTCTCTTCGCCTGTGCTTTTTATTTCCAGGACGCTGTCATAGGGGCGTCTCTCTCTGGTTGCTGCTGCTATTAATCCCTCTACTGTGCTGCAACTGTTTCTATGTCTTTCTGTCCCTGAAAGTCAAAGGTACAAACAGCGTAATGGCCCCATTCGACTCCCCGGGCCTGCCAGCTAATGTCTGATGGTAACAGCCAGACTGCTTCCGGCAGCTTCTTAAGGTCTGCTATGAGCGAAAAGCGGACCTTGTAATGAGTATGCTCGCTTTACTCAATGCCATAATTAGCTGGAAGAGACCTCACGTAATCGGCAATTTTTCCATTATATAGAGCTGAGATACATATAAATTCACCCGCTATATCTTCCCTCTCAGCTTCATCAAGGGACTGAAGATTTGCTGCAATACTCTCCTGCAACTCAATGGCTACATCAGGATTAAGTAGAGTTTCGTCGGTAAATTCGAGTGCGATAGCTATATCAGCAATGACTTTTACTAATTGCCTGGATTGTGATGACATTTCGAACCTCTTCCTGTTTTCTTGAGCTGCTCTTCGCACATCAACATCACATGATATCAACAATGTCCGCTTCTGGCACAAAGCGGCCTGACGCGGGCGGGAGATCTGAGAAGCACACGTCAACTTCCCACCGAGATAATCTATTTCTGTCGAAACAACTCTAAGAGTGACTGATTCAAATTACCCAGGCATTTAGCTCTCAAGCGCCACCCGAATAGCCGCTTCCATTTTCTCCGGCGTAGCGATCGGCGCAAAACGCTTGAGCGGTTTACCGTCGCGTCCAATCAGGAACTTGGTAAAGTTCCATTTGATGCGCCCGCCCAGCACGCCGGGCAGCTCGTCTTTCAGGTAACGAAAAATCGGGTGCGCTAAGGCGCCGTTGACCGCCACTTTCTCGAACATCGGAAAGCTCACGCCATAGTTGACGTGACAGGTCTGCGCGATGTCGTCGGCCCCGCCTGGTTCCTGCTTTCCGAACTGGTTGCAGGGAAAACCCAGCACCACCAGCCCCTGCGCGGCGTACTTCTGGTAGAGCGACTCCAGACCGGCGTATTGCGGCGTAAATCCACAGTGGCTGGCGGTATTAACCACGAGTACCAGCTTGCCGGCATAGTCGGCCATAGAGATAAGTTCGCCACGCAGGCTGGTGGCGGCAAGTTGATGAAACGTGGTCATGTCGAGATCCTCAGAATAAAAAAGCCCGCAGAAGCGGGCTTTTAGAACAGCGGTTAACCAATAACCCTTACGAAGGATTATTAACCGGAGCCGGAGCAGCAGGCTGCGCCTGCGGTGCGGCATTCGGGTCGACAACGTTCGCGCCCTGCGGCGTAACCGGCGTCATCGGCGCTTCTTTCGGCTGCGCGCCCGGCGCTTCCGGTACTTCGGTCGGCGCGGTCTGCACGCTGTCGGCAACGCCGTTCACTTTGGTCGGCATGCCGGTGCGGTTCTGAATCGCCGCGTTAACCTGATCCTGGCTGACGCTGGCGTCAGTGATCACTTTGGTCACCGCAGAGGTCAGGGTGATCGGCACCACTTCGCGCGAGTTGAACTGCTCTTCGGTAGTAGAGAGCGGGTTATGCACCTCTACGTAGCGCGAACCGTCCGGCTCCACCGTCGCTTTGACCGGCTGGTCGATAAACTGCACGCGCGTACCAACCGGCACGTTCTCAAACAGCCATTTGATATCGTCGGCGCGCAGACGCACGCAGCCGTGGCTGACGCGCAGGCCGATACCGAAGTTGGCGTTGGTGCCGTGAATGGCATACAGACGACCGATATAGAGCGCGTAAAGGCCCATCGGGTTGTCCGGACCGGCCGGGAAGACTTCCGGCAGATTCTCGCCGCGCGAGGCATACTCCGCGTGCATCGCTTTGGTCGGCGTCCAGGTCGGACCCGCTTTCTTGCGCTGTACGGTGGTCGTCCAGTTGACCGGCGTATCTTTGCCTAACTCACCGATGCCGATCGGCAGAACCACAACAGTTTTGGTGCCTTTCGGATAGTAGTAGAGGCGCATTTCCGCGCTGTTGATCACGATGCCTTCGCGCGGGGCGTCAGGCAGAATCAACTGCTGCGGAATGATCATTTTTTTGCCCGCCTGCGGCAGGTAGACGTCCATGCCCGGGTTGGCTTCCAGCATATTGCTGAGCCCCATCTGGTACTGCGCTGCAAAAGCTTCCAGCGGCAGTTTGTTGTCCTGAGGGACGGTAATCTCAATATTTTGCCCAACCAGACGGCTGTTGGCGGCTGGTAAGGGGTAAACCACAGCGAAGGCGGACTGACTGAATGCAGCCAGCGCCAGAGCCATTGAAGCGAACGCGCGAATCATTTTCATATTTTACAAGTCGTTATGGCCTGTTAGCAGGCTTGTCAGTTTATCGAACCCGTACCGGTCAGCGTGGCCGGCTGCACATTATATGGGCATTGTTTCGATGTTGTGAATCAGGATTTTAGCAGCCATCGCAGACTTTAGGTATCCAACTGTGTTATCGGGCCTCCTTGCCGCGATAACGAAGCCGATCAGGGCTGCCATAAGGTCACTTCGCCGCTCAGCTTGCGGTTGAGAAAAAAGGCGGCGCTGATCAGCGCCAGATGGGTCAGCGCCTGCGGCATATTGCCCAGCGCGCGGCCGTGATTGTCGAACTCCTCGGCATACAAGCCCAGCGGATTGGCGTAGCTCAGCAGCTTTTCAAACTCGAAATGCGCCTCGTGGATGCGGCCGGCGCGCGCCAGACACTCCACGTACCAGAAGGAGCAGGCGCCGAAAGAGCCTTCCGAACCGGTCAGACCGTCGGCAGGCGTCTCGTCGATATTGTAGCGACGCACCATGCCGTCGCTCACCAGCTCGCGCTTGATGGCGTCGAGCGTCGACAGCCACTCGGGATCGGTCGCGCCGACGAAGCGCACCAGCGGCATCAGCAGCATCGAGGCGTCGAGATGCTCGCCGTGACGCGTCGAGACGAAATGGCCGCGCTCGGCGTTCCAGAAGTTTTGCCAGATATCGGCGCGGATCTCGCTGCGCGCGCTGTCCCAGCGGGCATAGGGCATCGGCAGCGACCGCTTCATGCCGAGGCGCAGCGCGCGGTCCAGCGCCACCCAGCACATCAGGCGTGAATGAAGGAAATGCTCAGGTTCGCCGCGCATCTCCCAGATACCGGCGTCGGGCTGGTTCCAGCTTTCGCACACCATATCGATCATCTGCGCCACGTGCTGCCAGCCGCGCTCCGAAATCGCCTCGCCATACTTGTTCGCCAGATAGACCGCGTCCATCAGCTCGCCGTAAATATCGAGCTGCGTCTGCTGCCAGGCGTCGTTGCCGATGCGCACCGGCCGCGAATCGGCATAGCCGGAGAGGTTAAGCAGCTCGATCTCATGCAGCTCGATGCCGCTGTCGAGGCGATACATCACCTGCAGGCGCATCTCGTCATGGTGGCTGTTCTCGACGCAGCGGCCGACCCAGCGGGTAAAGTTTTTCGCTTCGTCGACGTAGCCGAGGCGCATCAGCGCATACATGCTGAACGAGGCGTCGCGGATCCAGGAGGCGCGATAGTCCCAGTTGCGCTCGCCGCCCAGCTCTTCCGGCAGGCCGAAGGTGGCGGCGGCGGCGATAGAGCCGTGCTGGCTGGAGGTCAGCAGCTTCAGCGCCAGCGCCGAGCGCTGCACCATCTCCTGCCAGCGTCCGCTGTAGTTGCTCTTTTTGCTCCAGCGCCGCCAGTAGTTGAGGGTCTCTTCGAAGCAGACTTCCGTGGCGACGTCGCCGATGCGCGCGTCCTCCTGATTGCCGAACTCAAACTCGACATGCTCGCCCGACTGGAGTTCAAAACGCGCCGTCGCGGCGTTCGCCTCGCAGGTCAGCGGCACGGTGGCGGCGAGCCGCAGCGTCGGCTGGTTCTCGGCATAGAAATCAATGCAGTCGCCCGCCGCCTGCGCGCGGGTTTCGGCGCGGGCGTAGTCGTGACGCGGCGCGCAGCGCATGGTAAACCAGGCGCTGCCGCGCACCATTTTTACCCGACGCACCAGGCGCGGCTGCTTTTTCGCATCGTCGCAGATCGGCATATAGTCGGTGATCTCCGCCACGCCCTCCGCGCCCAGCCAGCGCGTCTGCAGAATATTGGTGTCCGGCAGGTAGAGCTGTTGGCGCCGCACGTTTTCCCACTCCGGCGCCAGCGAAAAAAGCCCGGCGTCGTCGCTGTCGAGCAGCGCGGCGAACACCGACGGGCTGTCGAGCGCCGGCCAGCAGAGATAGTCAATGGTGCCGTCGTTGGCCACCAGCGCGCAGGTGCGCAGATCGCCAATGATGCCGTGATCTTCGATCGGGCGTTTTATCGTGCTCATCCTCATCTCCATAGCGGGCAATCTGTTAACTATAGACAAAGCGGCATCAGCGGCTGCGGCTGGACATCACCGGATTGCTTCTATACTTCAGCTTACCCGATACCCTGAGGAGGCAATCATGACCACACCACAGAACAAAGTCGCCGTCGTTACCGCATCTGACTCCGGCATTGGCCGCGCCAGCGCGCTGATGCTGGCGGAGCAAGGCTACCATCTCGGCATCACCTGGCGTTCCGATGAAGAGGGCGCGCAGGAGACGGCGCGTTTAGTGCGCGACAAAGGCCGCCGTGCGGAACTGATCCACCTCGACCTCGCCGATCCGCAAGAGGGCGGCCGTTCGCTTTCGGCGCTGATCGACAAGCTGGGCCGTATCGACGCGCTGGTCAATAACGCAGGGGCAAACGCCAAATCTGAATTCCTCGACACGCCGTTTGAGGAGTGGCGCAAGGTCTTCAGCGTCGATGTCGACGGCGCCTTTATCTGCGGGCAGATCGCCGCGCGCAAAATGGTAGAGCAGGGCGATGGCGGACGCATTATCAACATTACTTCGGTGCATGAGCATACGCCGCTGCCCGACGCCGTCGCCTACACGGCGGCGAAGCACGCCATGGGCGGCCTGACCAAATCGATGGCCATTAGCCTGATCAAACACAATATTCTGGTGAACTCGGTGGCGCCCGGCGCCATCGCCACGCCGATGAACAACATGGGCGACGGCGACGCGCAGAAGATCAAGACGCCGGAGATCCCGATTGGACGGCCGGGCGACGTGCGTGAAATCGCCAGCCTGGTGGCCTGGCTCTGTTCTGAGTGGGCCAGCTACACCACCGGACAATCTTTTATCGTCGACGGCGGCTTTATGCTGGCCAATCCGCAATTTTACGGCGGGAAAGATATTTAACCGGCGCGGCGGGTGTTCCAGCGACGGATCACCCAGCGCAGGGCAAAGGCGAAGACCACCGCCGCGACCAGCCACAGAATATGCTTCAGGTGCTGGTCAAGTTTGTGCAGCCACGGGGCGATAATGCCGCCGGCAAAGTAGCCCAGGGCGACGAAAATCGTCGCCCAGATCGCCGCGCCGATAATATTGAGCAGCAGAAATTTCAGCGGCTTCAGGTGGCTGGCGCCGATGATAATCGGGCCGATAATGCGAAAGCCGTACATAAAGCGCACGCCGATAACAAACAGGCTGGGATGACGCTGGATGAGCCGGTTGGCTTTACGCACCTTGTCCTGATGTTTTTTCAGCTTGCGCAGAATTTTCGTGCCGTAGCGACGGCCGATCCAGTAGAGCAGCTCATCGCCGATAATGCCGCCAGCCATCGCCGCCAGCACCACGCCGACAAAGTTGAGCAACCCCTCATGGGCCGCCACGCCGCCCAGCAGCGTAAAGGTCTCCCCTTCGGCAATACAGCCGATCAGCAGCGCCAGATAGCCATATTGCGTAATTAATCCGTTGATATCGAAATGCAAAAGTAAACTCCCTGTTCGGTCAGCGATTCATACATTCTATACCGCTTCGGCCAATCCTTCAGGCAGCCGGCTCGTTCGATCACAATTTTTCGCCTGATCCCCTCGCGCTGGCTACAAAAGCAGCAATGCCGTTTATACTTCAGGGAATGCTGCCTGAGGGATCGGCGACGCGGGTTCTGGGCGGCCTTTCGCATCTGCGAGGTGATGATATGAACCATGTCTGGGGTCTTATGGCGCATCCCGATCGGGAAATGCGCGATATCAAGCAAGAGAATGAAAGCGTTTCGCACCATTACACCCACCACGTTCTGCTGATGGCGGCGATCCCTGTGATCTGCGCCTTTATCGGCACTACGCAGCTGGGCTGGAATCTGGGCGAAGGGCAGTTTGTCCAGCTTAATCTGCTGACCGGCATTGCGCTCGGCGTGCTCTTTTATCTGCTTATTTTAGGCGGCGTGGCGGTTATGGGCCGCGTCATTTACTGGATGGCGCGCGACTATCCGCAGCGGCCCAGCGTGCAGCGCTGTACGGTGTTCGCTGGCTATGTCGCCACGCCGCTGTTTCTCAGCGGTATTGTGGCACTCTATCCGCTGGTCTGGCTCTGCGTGCTGGCGGGCGCGCTGGCGCTGGTCTACACCGGCTATCTGCTCTATATCGGCATTCCGCTGTTTTTGAATATCGACCGTGACGAAAGCCTGCGCTTTTCCGGCTCGACGCTGGCGATTGGCGTGCTGGTATTTGAAGTGCTGCTGGCGCTGACCGTGGTGCTATGGGGCTACGGGCCGCGGCTGTTTTAACTCTCCGGCCAACCGTGCCAGCGGCGGATAAAGCGCGCCGCCGCGCAAAGCGTCCTGTGACAGCGATGTCCAGGACGTTTTTTTTAACGCCCGGAAACATTCTCGCCAGGAAATTTCTTACGCTTCCGCGTATTATGCTGCTGCCAGCCTCCGCGTGGTCGGCTTAGCGGCGGGCGGCCTGTGTAAAACACGGCGTACTATCTCAATCGGTCTTTTTAAAAGATGCCTGTAACCATTCGCTATTCACTGCTTTCGCTGGCGCTGCTGTTCGGCGGCCAGGCGGCTATCGCGCCCGCGCAGGCGGCTACGTCACTTTCTCAGCTCGCGCCGGTCGCCGAGCCGCAAATTGCCTCAGGCAGCGCGATGATCGTCGATCTCAACACCGGGAAAGTGCTGTTCTCCAGCCATCCCAATCGCGTACGGCCTATCGCCTCTATCACCAAGCTGATGACGGTGATGGTGGCGCTGGATGCGAAGCAGCCGCTTGATGAGCGAATTTCGGTGGATATCAGCCACACGCCTGAGATGCGCGGCGTCTTCTCCCGCGTCAAGCTCAACAGCGAAATCAGCCGCCGCAATATGATGCTGCTGGCGCTTATGTCGTCGGAAAACCGCGCGGCGGCCAGCCTGGCGCATCACTATCCCGGCGGCTACGACGCTTTTATCCGCGCCATGAACGCCAAAGCGCGCGCGCTGGGCATGACCCATACGCGCTATGTCGAGCCGACCGGCCTGTCGACGCAAAACGTCTCCAGCGCGGAAGACCTGGTTAAGCTGCTGCGCGCCACGCGTGACTATCCGCTGCTGGGCGAGCTGAGCACCACGAAAGAACAGACTGCGGTCTTCACCCATCCCAGCTATGCGCTGCCGTTCCGCAACACCAACCATCTGGTCTATAAAAATGACTGGCGCATTCAACTCACCAAAACCGGCTATACCGACGAAGCGGGCCACTGCCTGGCGATGCGCACCACGATCAATAACCGGCCGGTAGCGCTGGTGGTGCTGGACGCCTTTGGCAAATATACCCACTTCGCCGACGCCAACCGTCTGCGCGACTGGCTGGAAACCGGCAAGGCTGCGCCGGTGCCGGCGGCGGCGCTCGCCTATAAAAAGCAGAAAGCGGGGCTGGTGGTGAACAACGTCCACGGCGCGGCGGTCGTGGAATAACCCTTACCGGCGTCCGCGCGCGCGGACGCCGCAACCTGTTCGACGACAACGGCCACCATTCCTATAGTTTCCCGGTGCGCCTGACCCTAAACTACGCGCCAACGCGATGGTCGATCGCCTGAATTTGTGCTGGAACCTCTATATGTTTACGTTACGCCTCTTTTTACCGCTGCTGATGCTGCTGACGGCGGCGCTGTTCCCCGCCTGGAGCATGGCAGACGACGATGCGGCCGATGCCGCGCAGCAAGCTGACGCCGCGCCCAAAGTGAACGCGGCGGTTGAACTGCCGAAAATGCAGAAGGTCCTCGACAAGATCAAAGGTCAGGTGTCGGGACAGACCAACGAAAACCAGCTGACGCAGCTTAACGAGCTGGCGCTGGAGCTGTCGGGCAACGCCGATACGCTTGCGCAGGCGCTGCAGCCGCAGCGTCAGCAGCTCGACGCGCAGCTGGCGGTGCTGGGCCCCGCGCCTAAAGCGGACAGCGGCGTGAAAGAGACGCCGGAGGTGACCCGCAAGCGCAGCTCGCTGGAGTCGCAGAAGAGCAAGCTGGACGATCAGATTAAGCAGGCGGAGGGCATTAAAAACAGCGCCCTGATGCTCTCGTCGCAGATCACCAACCTGCGCCGCGATCTGATGAAAACCCAGCTGGCGCTTAACTCCGGCAGTATTCTCGGTCCGCGCTTCTGGGCGCCGCTGTTTGTGAAGCAGGATCTGGATAACGAGAAAATCGACGGCTTCCTGCAGGATTTGCAGGACACCGCCGCGCTGTCGTGGGAGCCGGGCTACCGTTTCGGCACCGTCGCCTGGCTGCTGGCGGCGATGCTGGTGATGACGCTGGGACGCCGCTACAGCGAAGAGTTCCTCGCCTGGATCAGCATCCACAAGATGCCGGAAGGGCGGCTGCGCCGCAGCTTCCTTGCCGCGGCGATCGCCCTGACCACGCTGGCGGCGGTGGTGCTGACCTTTAACTTTACCGCGCTGGCGTTCGCGCGCCGCGATGAGGTCTCCGGCGACGTGCAGGACTTCGTGGTCAGTCTGGTGAAGCTCAGCGTCTTCTGCGGCCTGATCGCCGGTCTGGGACGCGCTTTTCTCTCCACGCGGCGTCCGAGCTGGCGTCTGCCCGCCATCTCTAACGAGGTGGCGATGGCGCTGAAGCCGTTCCCGCCAATTACCGCCGCGCTGGTGTTTATTTTCCAGACGGTAGAGAACTTTAACTACACCGTCGGCACCAGCCTGAACACCACGATTTTCGCCAACGGCCTGACGGCGCTGCTGATCGGCAGCACCGCGCTGGCGATCAGCATGCGCACCAACCGCGTGCGCCGCCGTATGGCGCACGAGGGCAATGCGCCGGAAGTGCGCTCAACGCTGGTAGGACTGATTCAGATGGCGCTGACGCTGACCGCGGTCGCCATTCTGCTGTCGCTGATTATCGGCTACGTCACCCTGGCGCGCTTCCTGAGTTACGAAGTGGTGTGGTGCGGCATTCTGTTCGGCTCCTTCTACTTCCTCAGCCACCTGATTAGCGACGGCTGCGAAAGCCTCTTTTCCGTCAACAGCCTGACCGGCCGACGGCTGCAAACCTCGCTCAACATCGATGAGCGCCATCTGCAGCAGGCGGCGACGCTGCTGGCCGCGCTGGGTAAAACCCTGCTGATCGGCTTTGTGGCGCTGGCACTGCTTAACGGCACCTTCGCCTCGTCGACGCCGATCGAGCTGCTGCAAAAAGCGATTGAGTTCTGGGGCGGCAAAGGGCTGGAGTCGCTGAACATCGTGCCGGCGCACATGGTCAACGCGATTATCTGTCTGGTGGTGGGGATCTACGTGCTGCGCAGCGTGCGTCGCTGGCTCGACAACGATTTCCTGCCGAAGACCACCATGGACGCCGGCATGCGCGTATCGCTGATCACGCTGTTCAGCAATATCGGCTACGTGCTGGTGATCCTGCTGACGCTGTCGATTATGGGCCTGCAGTGGAACAAGCTGGCGTGGATCGTCAGCGCCCTGTCGGTGGGTATCGGTTTTGGCCTGCAGGAGATCGTAAAGAACTTTATCTCCGGCCTGATCCTGCTGACCGAGCGACCGGTGAAGGTGGGCGATCTGGTGACCATCAGCGGCATTGAGGGCGATATCCGCCGCATCAACGTGCGCGCCACCGAGATCCAGCTGGGCGACAAGTCGACGGTGATCGTGCCGAACTCGCAGTTCATCTCGCAGAACGTGCGCAACGCCACCATGGGCAATGCGCAGGGCGTGGTCACCATTACGCTGACTTTCCCGCTCAATATCGATCCGGTGCGGGTGCGCGAGCTGCTGCTTGAGGTCTATAACGAGAACGAACGTATTCTCGAGACGCCGGAGCCGTCGGTCTCCTTTAAGGACCTGACGTCGCAGGGCATCATCTTGAGCGTCACCGGCAACGTCGCCAGCCAGCGGCAAATTTCCGGCGCGAAGAGCGACCTGCTGTTCGATATTCTGACGCGCCTGCGCAAAGAGGGCATTGTGCTGTCGACGCCGCAGACCATGATTATCGAGCGCCGCCAGCAGATGGCGGAGCAGGCGGCCGATCCGCAGCCTTAAGCCCGCAAAGGGCGCCGACGCGGGTGACAGGATTGATCCTCATCCGCGTCGGCGCCCCAGATCGTCTGCACAACTCCTTTCATCAGAGAAAGCCGCTTTCTCAGGGCTGCTTCACCGCCCAGCCTTTGCGCTTGCTGGTTTTGCCAATCCCCGGATTAAAGGTATTGGTGGGATCGAGCCGACGATAGAAGTCCGCCAGCTGCGGCTTCGCCCGATAGAGATGGCCGACGTTATGCTCCGCCGGATACTCTGCGCCGCGCGCCTCTAAAAGCGCCAGCATCTGCTCTTTCAGCGCGTGCGCGTCCACTCCTTTTTTCACAATGTAATCCTGATGGAAAACGTGGCAGAAGAAGTGGCCGTAATAGAGGCGATGGCTCAGCGACTGGGTAATTTCTGGCGGCAGGGTTTCAAACCAGTCGCGATCGTTGCGGCGCAGCGCGATATCGAGCGCCAGAATATCTTCTACCTCGTCGGCGTGCACCGCGTGATAGCGCACCGCCGCGCCCGCCGCGGCGAAACGGAGCAAGAAGGCGTGCGCGCCCTCTTTGCCTTCGCACTCGAAAAAGGCGCCGCCGCCTTCGCGGAAATATTCTTTCAGGTAGTCGCGCGCCTCCTCGACGCCCGCGCCGGACATTTTCAGCAGCAGGTGATGCGCGTATTTATCGCGATACTGCTTCATGCGCTTCGGCAGATGCGCCGGGAAGAGGGCGCTGACGCGCTGCAGCAGGCGATCGGTCAGGTGCGGCTTAACGAAGCTCAGCTTTGCCAGCCAGGCATCAACGCGGCCCTTCAGCGTGAAAAACAGCGGCATCTTGTCGGTGCCCAGCTTGTCGATCATCAGAAAGGTATCTTTGCCGTAGACTTCGGCGATGTCGTAAATATCGCGATGCATATATTCGCCCGCCACCGGCAGATGGGTGAAGTGGGCGAGAATATGGCGGCGAATATCGCTCAGCACCGCCGGATCGTTGGTGCCGATATAGAACACCTGCTGCTGTGGTTCGCAGGGGAAGGTGTCCAGGCGCACCGCGAACACCGCCAGCTTGCCCGCGCAGCCGGAGGCTTCAAACAGCCGGCGCGCATCGGCGTTGAAGCGCGCTGGCGTATCGGCGTCGACGTGCCGCACGCGGTCGGCGTAGTCGGGGTCGGAGGCGTGGCGTCCGTCGTGCTGCACATCTTCCGCTCGCCAGCGCTCATCGTCCAGCCGGCCGAGGATCTCTTCCGGCGAGGCGCCGAGATCGATGCCGAGATGGTTCACCAGCTTCAGCTTGCCCTGCTCGTCTACCTGGGCGAACAGCGCCATCTCGCTGTAGGCCGGGCCGCGTTTGATCAGCGAGCCGCCGGAGTTATTGCAGACGCCGCCCAGCACCGAGGCGCCGATGCAGGAGGAGCCGATCACCGAATGGGGCTCGCGGTTAAGCGGCTTCAGCGTTTTCTCCAGCTGGTAAAGGGTGCTGCCGGGAAAGGCAAGCACCTGTTTGCCGTTGTCGATCAGCTGCAGCTTATCGAGACGTCGCGTGCTGATAATCACCACCGGCCGATCGTAGTCGTTGCCGCTGGGCGTCGATCCCTCTGTCAGACCGGTATTGGCCGCCTGCATCAGGATAACGGCGTCGGCGCTGACCAGGGTTTGCAGCACGCGCCACAGCTCCAGCAGGGTGGCGGGAAAGACTACCGCCAGCGCCTCGCCTTCGCCGGAGCGAAAGCCTTTGCGGTAGCGCGCGGTCTGCTCCTGATCGGTAAGCAGGTGGGAGGCGCCAACGTGGCGGCGCAGATCGGAGAGTAAAGCGGAATGAGACGCTGGATGGATCATGTGCAACTCCCTTGTCATTACATGGCGCCATTACTGTAGCACGTCAGGGAAAAGCGCGGCGCAGTGTGACGCTGACGGCTACCTGCTATCCTCAACTTGTGGCACACTGCCGCCTGTTTATTCGATATTGCGCAGTTACTTAAGAGAACCCGACCTGATGAAATGGATTTACTCTGTTAGTCTCGCTGTCTCACTCGCTCTGCAACCCGCGCTGGCCGACGAGCTGACGGGACCGCATCCCATGAACGCGCAGGCGCGCGACGCTTTCGTTAATCAACTCCTGACCAAAATGACGCTGGACGAAAAAATCGGCCAGCTCAGGCTGATCAGCGTGGGGCCGGACACCCCGAAATCAGCGGTTCGCGACATGATAGAGAAAGGTCAGGTCGGCGCGATTTTCAATACCGTGACGCGTCAGGATATTCGCGCCATGCAGGATCAGGTGATGCAGCTCAACCGCCTGAAAATTCCGCTGTTTTTCGCCTATGACGTGGTGCATGGCCAGCGCACCATTTTCCCTATCCCGTTGGGGCTCGCCGCCAGCTGGGATCTCGACGCCGTCAGCGAGGTCGGACGCGTCTCGGCCTATGAAGCCGCCGACGACGGGCTAAACATGACCTGGGCGCCGATGGTGGACGTCAGCCGCGAACCGCGCTGGGGCCGCATCTCCGAAGGGTTCGGCGAAGACACCTGGCTCTCTTCGCAGATGGGCAGCACCATGGTGAAGGCGATGCAGGGCAAAAGCCCCGCCGATCGCTATGCGGTAATGACCAGCGTCAAACACTTCGCCGCCTATGGCGGCATCGAGGGCGGCCGCGACTACAACACCGTAGACATGAGCTCGCAGCGCCTGTTCCAGGACTATCTGCCGCCCTATAAAGCCTCGCTCGACGCTGGTAGCGGCGGCGTGATGGTGGCGCTTAACTCGCTTAACGGCGTGCCCGCCACCGCCGACGGCTGGCTGCTGAAAACGGTGCTGCGCGACCAGTGGAAATTCAAAGGCATCACCATCAGCGACCACGGCGCGATTAAAGAGCTGCTCAAGCACGGCGTGGCGACCGATCCGGAAGATGCGGTGCGCGTCGCCCTGAAGTCGGGCATCGATATGAGCATGAGCGACGAGTACTACAGCAAATATCTGCCGGGCCTGGTGAAGAGCGGCGCGGTAAGCATGGCGGAGATCGACGACGCGGCGCGCCATGTGCTGAACGTCAAATATGATATGGGGCTGTTCAACGATCCTTACAGCCATCTCGGCCCGAAAGAGAGCGATCCGCAGGACACCAACGCCGAAAGCCGCCTGCACCGCGCCGAAGCGCGCGACGTGGCGCGCAAAAGCATCGTTCTGCTGAAAAACCGGCTGGATACCCTGCCGCTGAAGCGCGCCGGCACCATTGCGCTGATTGGGCCGCTGGCGGATAGCCAGCGCGACATTATGGGCAGCTGGTCGGCAGCGGGCGTGGCGAAGCAGTCGGTGAGCCTGCTGCAGGGCATGCGTAACGCCACCGCAGGCAAAGCGACGCTGCTCTACGCGAAAGGCGCCAACATCAGCGACAACAAAGGCATTCAGGACTTCCTCAACCTCTACGAGCAGGCGGTGTCGGTGGACGCGCGCTCGCCGCAGGCGCTGATTGACGAGGCGGTGGAGAAGGCGAAGCAGGCGGACGTGGTGGTCGCGGCGGTCGGCGAAGCGCAGGGGATGGCGCATGAGGCCTCCAGCCGTAGCGAACTCACTATTCCAGCCAGCCAGCAGAAGCTGCTGGCGGCGCTGAAGGCCACCGGCAAACCGCTGGTGATCGTGCTGATGAATGGCAGACCGCTGACGCTGGTGAATGAAGATCGCATGGCGGATGCGCTGCTGGAAACCTGGTTCAGCGGCACCGAAGGCGGCAACGCCATCGCCGACGTGCTGTTCGGCGACTACAACCCGTCCGGCAAGCTGCCGATCACCTTCCCGCGCTCGGTGGGGCAGATCCCGCTCTACTACAACCATCTGCCGACCGGCCGTCCTTACAACTTCGCCAAGCCGAACAAATACACCTCGCACTACTATGATTCAGTAAACGGCCCACTCTATCCGTTTGGCTACGGGCTGAGCTACACCCGCTTCAGCGTCTCGCCGGTGAAAATGTCGGCGGCCACGATGCCGCGCAACGGCACGGTGGAGGCGAGCGTGACGGTGACCAATACCGGCGACCGCGACGGCGCGACGGTAGTGCAGATGTACCTGAACGATCCGGTCGCCTCGATCAGCCGTCCGGTGCGCGAGCTGCGCGGCTTTAAGCGGATTATGCTTAAAGCAGGCGAATCGCAGACGGTCAGCTTTAAGATCGACGTGGACGCGCTGAAGTTCTGGAACCAGCAGATGCAGCAGGTAGCGGAACCAGGCAAGTTCAATGTGATGATCGGACTTGATTCGGTACGCACCCAGAACGCGCAGTTCGACTATCTTTGACGCTGCACGACACGCGTCTCCCGGCTTTGCGGCCGGGAGACGCGGGCACACCAGGCCAACCGCAACCTTATGAACAGCATCCGCAACCGTATCCAGAACCAGGTGTTTCGCGTTAACGGCCTGGCGCTTAATGAGTTCGATATCTCGCAACCGCCCGGCGACCCTGGCCTGTTCGGCCCCGACAGCGTTATCTGGCGCGTGCACGGCGACTTTCCCGCCATGCTGTGCGGCGGCATCAGCGCCTTGCTGTTACAGATGCTGCATCCTTCCGCGCTGGCGGGCGTCTGGGATCACTCCAACTTCCGCCAGGATATGATGGGTCGCCTGCGGCGCACCAGCCAGTTCATCGCCGTCACGACCTTCGGCAATCGTCACGACGCCAGTCTGCTGATTGAGCGCATTAAAAACATTCATCTGCGCGTCAGCGGCGTCGACAATTATGGCCAGCCCTACGCCGCCAGCGACCCGCATCTCCTTACCTGGGTGCACGTCGCCGAAACCAGCGCCTTTCTCGCCGCTCATCTGCGCTTTAAAAATCCGCAGCTCAGCCTCGCGGAGCAGGATCGCTACTATCAGGAAGCGGCGCTAATTGCCGAAGCGCTGGGTGCTGCCGGCGTGCCGAAAAGCGTCGAGGCGGTGGGGCGATACCTGCAGGATATGCGCGGCGAGCTGCGCTATGACGCGCGCACCGCCGAAGTGACGCGCCTGCTGCGCGAGGCGCCTGCGCCAGGCTGGCAGGCAAAGCCGGCGATGAAAGTGATGCTGAATTCGGGCATGGCGCTGCTGCCCGACTGGGCGCAGCAGATGTCCGGCTACCGCTTCAGCCCGCTGTCGCGCGCGCTGCTCGACGCCGAGATGCGGCTGCTGGCGAAAACCCTGCGCTGGTCGATCACGCGCGGCGCATACCATCGCGCCATGCTGCGCATGGGACGCCAGCCTTAACGCTTTCTTAACTTTTTCCGCACGCCAGCCTGGCGACGCTATGCCGTCGCTTAACAGCGCGGCGGCAGGAAAGATAACCGAAGATTAACGATGAAATTCGTCGTGCGGCCGGGTATAGCTGCGCGGCGCGCGCGTCTGCCGCTGCTGTGCCGTCCGGCGCTGTTGCAGGCGGTGCGCCAGCAGGCCCAGTCCGGCGCCGATGGCGGCCAGCGACAGCAGGCCGAAGGTAAGGTCGACAGGCAGCAGGATAAGCGCCGCCAGGCCGACCGCTATCAGCGTGACGGCAAGCGTAAGCGTGGTGTAGCGATAAAGAAGCCAGAGAAAAAGCGCGAGAACCGCCAGCTCGCGCCAGGCGAAATCGGTAACGGGCTGCATCATGCGCCTCCGATAAAAAGGGTAGCTCGACCTTAGCACGCGGCTGCGCCTCAGAAACGCGAATAGACTTTCACCATCCGGGCCGCCCACTCTTTAGCGGCGTTGCGTTTTTCCGCGCCGCGCCGCGTTCCCCGCTTTACTTTTGCTTACCCTTGCGCAGGCGCATTGCGCCGACTTTGAGAGTTTTACCCTTGTCTCACGTGGCGGCAGTGGGGATCCTGCTTTAATCTCGGGGAAATGGATCCCTAAGCTTTGTCGAGGCGCTATGACTTACCAACCTCTGATTGCTGAGGTCCACAATCAGCAACATACACTGACGGCGATTGTCGAACAGGATGAGCGCACCGCTTACTTCTACATCTGGCCAACGGATCTGTTCCGCAGCCAGTATGCGGTGCGCGGCTGCTGGCTGCGCAATCTGCTGCCTGCGCCGGCGCAGGAAGATCGCGCGGCGATGGAGCAGGGCATCGCGCCGCTGCTCAGCGCCGAGTATTGCCGCACGCTGGAGGCGGAGCCGCCGCTCGATCCGGCGGGCCTGCAGGTGCTGTGGGAGCCGAGCGACGATGGCGCGGCGCTGTGGTATTACGGCCAGCTGCTGGCGGTGATCCCCGGCTGGAGCCTCTACCAGGATAAACAGGTCAGCTTCTCTGCCGGCTGCATCAAAAAAAACCGGCTGACCGCGCCGCTCGGCTCCGCTTCCACCAACGACTACTACGCGCGCGCGGAGCATCAGCGTCAGTTCTGGCGCGACTGGCACGACGGCAACGAGTGGGATCGGGTGCAGCAGGCGCTGCTGCAGCGCTATCAGGCGCAGTTCGGCGAGTCGGTGAAGTATTACGCCATCGATCAGGGCAGCTGGCCGCCGATGGCGATCTCCCAGCACTGGCATCAGGGCGTGTGGTATTTCCTTACCCTCGGCATGAGCATTCGCCCGATGCCGCAGGTCGACTATCTGTTCGACGAACTGGCGCCGCAGTATCGCCGCGTCGAGCTGGCGATGGCGGTGGATGGCGAAGTGATGACCGAAGGCAATGCGGTGCAGATGGCGAGCGCGCTGGCGGAGTTCGCTCATCTGCCCTGGGCGCGCCTCACCTGGCTGGGCGAAGGCCATACGCTGGCGTCGGAAGTGGCGCCGGTCGGCTTTGAAAGCTTTCTGCTGGCCAACGCGCTGGCGGACGACAGCGCGCAGTTTAACCTGCCGAAGCGCGACGGCGATCGGCCTAACCTGCTGTGGGCGACGCCGATCACCGAAGCGGAGCGCCAGTTCGCGCAGGCGGATGAGCTGGGCGGTCAGCAGCTGGCGGAGCTGCTGATGGCGGCGGGCAATAACCATATTTTCCGTCCGCGCCAGCAGGTGGTGGAGAGCGAAATCTGACGGCGGCGCGCTGTTTGTCCAGCGCGCTGCCAGGTCGTTAGTGACTAAATAATCACCTGCCTCAACGAGTTGTTAAATTTGTGATCTCGCGCATCTCAAGTTAGCTGCTGCTGCGCCGTTAACCCTGATCAGGCAATCGCGCCGTTTCTGCCAGGGGAAAGCAGATGCTAAAAACAACTCAGTCCCGCTTTACTGCGGTTCTTGTACTCTTTTTTCTCGTTCTGATGCTCATCACTGTAGTGGTGATTAAACAATTTATCGCGCCGCAGCTGACCGCGAATCAGAGCCAGCTGGTGCGCTACCAGGTTGACGCGCTGGCGACCGGCATCGTGGAACAGATGAACCGCGTGCAGGCGCAGCAGCGCGCCATCACCGAAGCCGCTAGCGTCATGGAGAGTCCCGCCATCGATCAGATGCTGCCAGCGCTGGTGAACCAGTATCAGGACAGTAACGTCTTCGGCGGCGGCATCTGGCCGCTGCCTAACCGTCGCGACCCGGCGAAAGAGAAAGACAGCAGCTTCTTTGCGCGCAACGCCAGCAACCAGCTGCAGGTCAACACCTACTGGAACTCCGACGCCGCCGACAAATACTGGGAGCAACCCTGGTACAAAGACGGCATGGCCGCGCCGAAAGGGCAGTGCGCCTGGGCGAAAGCCTACCAGGACGCCGCCAGCCCGCAGCCGCGCACCAACTGCGCCATGGCGATCTATCGCGACGGCACCGTCTGGGGCGTCGCCACCATCGACGTCACCCTTGGCTTTTTCAACCATCTGGCGAAAGAGATGGGCGACGCCATTCAGGGACGCGTGCTGATCGTCGAGGCCGACGGCAAAGTCGTGGGCAACGCCGCGCTGGTGGACGGCACGCCGAAGCTGGAAAACCTGACCGATCTGCAACTGCCGATGGCGGCGCCGCTGAAGGGCCTGCTGAGCGGCGTGGGTTCGCAGCCGACCGAAACGACCTTTGACGGCGAGGATGGCGAACATACGCTGTTCCTGCAGGCTATCCCTGGCAGCCCGTGGTATCTGGCCAGCGACGTGCCGACCAGCCTGCTCACCGCGCAGGCGCACAGCATGCTGACGCGTCTTGGCCTGGTGCAGATCCCGCTGGCGATCGTGCTGCTGCTGGTGCTGCTGGGCTTTATCCGCTCGATGATGCAGCGCCTTAACGTGCTGCACCGCAACATCGACGCGCTGGCGCAGGGCGGGGCCGATCTGACTCAGCGTTTGCCGACCAGCAACAGCCCGGAGTTCAACGCCGTGGCGCAGAGCTTTAACCATTTTATCGGCTATCTGCAGGGGCTGATGCGTCAGGTCGGCGACAGCGCGCTGGCGATCACCGCCGCGTCGCGCGAAATCGCCAGCGGCAACGCCAACCTCTCGTCACGCACTGAAGATCAGGCCAGCTCGATCGTCGAAACCGCCGCCTCTATGGAGCAGCTGACCGGCACGGTGCGCCAGAACGCCGACAACGCAACCCACGCCAACCAGCTGGCGGGCAATGCGTCGCAGGTGGCGGCGCGCGGCACGGAAGTGGTGCGTCAGGTGGTGAGCACCATGGGTGAGATCCATCACTCGTCGCGTAAAGTGGTTGATATCATCAGCGTCATCGACAGCATCGCCTTCCAGACCAACATCCTGGCGCTCAACGCCGCGGTGGAAGCGGCGCGAGCAGGCGAGCAGGGCCGCGGCTTTGCGGTGGTCGCCTCTGAAGTGCGCAACCTGGCGCAGCGTTCGGCCAACTCGGCGCGCGAAATCAAAAAGCTGATCGAGGAGTCGGTGGCCAACATCGACGCCGGCAGCCAGCTGGTGGAGCAGGCGGGCGAGACCATGGACGAACTGATGCAGGGCGTCAGCAGCGTCACCACGCTGATGAGTGAAATCATGTCCGCCAGCCGCGAGCAGAGCATGGGCATCGAACAGGTCAACGTAGCGATCACCCAGCTTGACGGCACGACGCAGCAGAACGCCGCGCTGGTGGAGCAGGTTTCCGCCGCCGCCCAGGCGATGGAAGAGCAGAGCGTGCAGCTGGAGCAGGTGGTGCAAAGCTTCCGCCTGTAAGCGTCACCCACGGGCTCGCGCAGGCGAGCCCGTTTTTTTGCGCGAAACCGCACGAATTCACGCGGCATGAAACGGCAGGGATGTGCCAAAATAGTAAGAGTTATCTTAAGGAATCCTCATGTCTGCTATCGAAGTTATTCTCGTCGACCATCTCGATCGTCCCACCGGTAAAATGGAAAAGCTGGAAGTGCATGAGAAGGGACTGCTGCACCGTGCGGTCACGGTCTACGTATTTAATTCGTCCGGCGAACTGCTGCTGCAGCGCCGCGCCAGCGGCAAATACCACTGCGGCGGTCTGTGGAGCAACACCACCTGCGGGCACCCCTATCCGGCGGAGCCGACGCAGCAGGCAGCGGAGCGCCGCTTATACGAGGAGATGGGTCTGGAGCTGTCGCTGACGCCGGTCTTCGAGCTGAGCTACAACCTGCCGCTCAGCAACGGCCTGATCGAGCATGAGTATGGCCATGTCTACTTCGCCGTCAGCGATGACCAGCCTACGCCCAACCCGCAAGAGGCGGATGACTGGCGCTATCTCTCGGTGAGCGACATCCAGCGCGCGATGCTTGAGGAGCCGCAGCAGTTCACGCCCTGGTTTCTCTACACCTTTCCGCGCATACCCGCCTATTTAAATGCGTTGAGTATGCCGGCGTAAAGATGCACCGTCTGTCGAACTTCTTGCAGCTGGCACTTTGCCTGCAAGCGGGAGAGAGGGGCCGAAGAGCAAAGCGTCCCGCCTCAGGGAAGAGGCGGGCCGAGCTGGCAGGGATGCCGCTTTTGCGTCTTTGCGATCGGCCCCTCTCTCCCGCGTTAGCACTCAACACGACCGAGCTTTTTAACGTCCGGCAAAATCCTCCGCGTCCACATCGTAGCCCGACGGCTCCCAGCGGATCGCCAGCAGCGCCAGCAGACCGGCCAGCGGCGCCAGGAAAATGACCCAGAAAACCCCGGTGCCCAGCGCGGCGACCAGCACCGGAAACAGAAACAGCGAAACGGTTGAGCTGCCGCGCATCAGCGTCTGGTTAAAACCGACGCCGACGCCGCGCAGCGAAGTCGGATAGCTGAGCGAAGCGAAGGTCATGGTATGCGAACCGGGGCCAAAGCCCTGACCAAACAGAAACAGCGCCAGCATCGCAATGGCGATCCCCGCCTCCTGACCGCCTTCGGGACGCCCAATCAGCGCCAGCCCCAGCAGCGCCACGCACTGACAGGCGTAGCCCGCCACCGACATCTTCCACGCGCCCAGACGCGGCACCAGCCGCACCGCCAGCACGCCGCCGACAAAGGCGAACAGCAAATTGAGCGCCAGCGACACCAGAATCGTGGTCAGCATCGACTGGGCGAAAAAGCTGGTGATGATCACCGGCAGGCCAAAGGCAACGGCGTTATAGGCGAAAGAAGAGGCGACCGAGGTGATGGTCGCCAGCAGCGTGCGGCGCAGGTAAACGCCGCGCAGCAGCGCGCCGTAGTTGCGCCAGCTGGCGCGGCGTGCAGGCTGGACAGGCGTCGTTGACGCATCCTCAGCCACCTGCGCGTTGATATTCCAGCCGCTGCGCAAAATGGCGGCTGCGCCTTTCAGATCGCCCTGATTGGCCGCCCAGACCGGCGACTCGCTCATATAGCGACTGCGGATCGCAATAATAATCAGCGCCGGCACCGCGCCGAAGCCGAGGATCAGGCGCCACAGCCAGCCGGTGTGGCTCTCCGGCAGCACCGCATAGAGCAGCAGCACCAGAAGATAGGAGATGCTGATCGCCGCATACCAGGTAGGACACCACATCGCCACGCTGGCGGCCTTGTTGCCCTTGCCGCGCAGGCGGGAAAACTCGGCGAGAAACGCCATTGCCACCGGCAAATCGATGCCGACCCCCAGCCCCATCACAAAGCGCGCGCCGCCCAGCACATACTCATTGGGCGCGAAGGCGCAGGCGAGCGCCGCCACCACGAAAAAGAACATATCCGCCATAAAAACGCGATAGCGGCCGATCTTATCGGTGAGGTAGCCGCCGATCAGCGCGCCGACAATGGCGCCAAAGGTAATGGCGGAGGCGACCATGCCGGTGCCGGTCGGAGAGAGGTTGAACTCGCGCGCCACATCCTTGATGCCGAACGCCAGCGCGCCGAGGTCGTAAGCATCGAGAAATACGCCGCCCAGCGCGATCGCCACCACGATGCGCGCGTTATTGCGCGCGCCGTCGCCGCTGTTGATCAGGCGCGACACGTCCGCCGCGCTGCGGATCCACTGCGTTTCCCCTTCGGGCCGGTTCCCTGTTAACGCCACGTGGGCGGAAGATGAAGTGAGGTCGGTCATAATGTTGTCTGTAATTATTGTGAGTGAACGGACACCTTACCCTCCAGACGTCTGGACGTAAATTCTTTTCAGTTATAACCGAACCGATAACAGTATGAAAAAGTTGAGGCGCGACACTTCACGCTTCAGGCAATGTGTTACGCGATGCATGACGAAACGACTATTCTCTATAAGCACCTCACAAATAACCGAATTAAAGGAACACCTCATGGCAAGGTCTGGTTTTCTGGCATTGACGGCAGCCGCGCTGCTGCTGGCGACAGGCGCGGCGCAGGCCGCCGATCCCGTGCGCGTGGGTTCGAAAATCGATACGGAAGGTTCGCTGCTGGGCAATGTGATCCTGCAGGTGCTGGAAAAGCACGGCGTGAAAACGGTGAACAAAATCCAGCTCGGCACCACCCAAGTGGTGCGCGGCGCCATTACCGCTGGCGAACTGGACATCTATCCCGAATATACCGGCAATGGCGCTTTCTTCTTCAACGACGAAAAAGACGCCGCCTGGAAAAACGCGCGTCAGGGCTATGAGAAGGTGAAAAAGCTCGACGCCGACAAAAATCAGCTGGTGTGGCTGACGCCTGCGCCAGCGAACAACACCTGGACCATCGCGGTGCGCCAGGATATCGCCCAGCAGAACAAGCTCAGCTCGCTTGACGATCTCAGCAGCTACCTGAAAAAAGGCGGTACCTTCAAGCTGGCGGCCTCGGCGGAATTTATCGAGCGCGGCGACGCCCTGCCGGCCTTTGAAAAAGCCTATGGTTTTAAGCTGACGCAGAGCCAGCTGCTCTCGCTAGCGGGCGGCGATACGGCGGTAACCATCAAGGCAGCGGCGCAGCAGACCTCCGGCGTCAATGCGGCGATGGCCTATGGCACCGACGGCCCGGTGGCGGCGCTGGGCCTGCAAACCCTGAGCGATCCCAAAGGCGTGCAGCCGATCTATGCGCCGACGCCGGTGATCCGCGCCGCGGTGCTGAAAGCCTATCCCGACATCGAAAGCTGGCTGAAGCCGGTCTTCAGCAAGCTGGATGAGAAAACCCTGCAGCAGCTGAATGCGAAGATCGCCGTCGAGGGCCAGGACGCCAGCAGCGTGGCGAGCGAATGGCTACAGCAGCAGAAGCTGCTGTAAACCATGGCGCTATCGCGGGATGCGATGCTGGCAGCCCGGCGCCAGCCGGTAGCGCTGCTGCTGTTGCTGCTGTTGAGCCTGGCGCTCTACTGGCTGCCATTCCTCAGCTACGCGCCGAACCGGCTGGTTTCCGGCCAGCCGCTGATGCTCGGTCAGGTCAGCGACGCCGGCTGGCTGGCGCTGCCGCTGGCGGCACTCTGGCTGCTGTTGTGGGCGCGCCCGACGCGCGCGGCGCTGGCGCTGATGCTGCCCGCGATCGGAAGAGCGTCGTG
>NZ_DICD01000023.1:0-51853 GCF_002415245.1 Pantoea sp. UBA5035
CAAATCCCGTCGTAGCCACCAAATTATTGGGGTATCGCCAAGCGGTAAGGCACCGGATTCTGATTCCGGCATTCCGAGGTTCGAATCCTCGTACCCCAGCCATACAAGACAATTTGAAAAGACACTATTGGGGTGTCGCCAAGCGGTAAGGCACCGGATTCTGATTCCGGCATTCCGGGGTTCGAATCCCTGCACCCCAGCCAAATTGACAACAGGCCCGCTTTTGCGGGCTTTGTTGTTTTTGTCGTCTGACAAATCTTTGTTTCAAACAGCTACGCTGCTGTTAAGTCCGGTCACAGAGGCGCTTCCCGAAGAGCAAAGCGTCCCGCGCAAGGACAAAAACGCCGGGAGCGTTTTTGAACAACGCACCGCGTTGGCCCGTTTACGGGCGCACCTCAGGGATGAGGTGCGTAATCGCGCGGGACGAGCGGTCATGGATGACGAACAGCGACTTTGCGATCGGGGAGCCCCTCTGTGGCCGCGCACGGACGCCGCAGCCACGCCTGTTCTCAAGTACTTAACACTCTGCTCTTCGGCCCCAAAGACCGCAGCCGCGCCTACCTCTTACCTACAAACCCAGCGCGTAGCGCAGCACCTTGCGCTTCAGCGCGCCCGAACGCTCCGCGGCCATCAGCCCCAGATTGCGTGCGAATTTCAGCGGCGGCAGCCGATTGCTAAAGGCGAAATAGAACAGATCCATCCCGCCCTGCATCAGCAGATTATCGCGACGACGCTGTGACTGATAACGACGCAGCACATTCTCGGACGCCCACTCCTGCGCGTTGGCGCGCGCCTCCACCAGCACCTCCACCAGCGCGTCTACATCGCGATAGCCCAGATTAACGCCCTGCCCCGCCAGCGGATTAATGGTATGCGCCGCATCGCCGATCAACGCCAGGCCAGGCAGCACATAGCGCTGCGCATGACGGCGCACCAGCGGAAAACCGCCCGCCGCATGCGCTTTAAACCGTCTCAGCCGCGCCGGGAAGGTCGCGGCGATCTCTTTCTCCAGCTGGGGCAGCGGCATCGCCTGCAGCTGACGAATACGCGCCGGCGCGTCATACCACACCAGCGAGGCGCGATTATCATACAGCGGCAGAAAAGCGCGCGGCCCCTGCGGCGTAAACTGCTGCCAGGTGGCGTCGCCCGCCGGGTGCTCGCAGGTCACGCTAATCAGCAAACAGGATTGCGCATAGCTCCAGCCGTCGATGCCGATGCCCGCCATCTGCCGCACCTGCGAGTTGGCGCCGTCGGCGCCGACCACTAGCCGGGCGTGCAGCGCCTCGCCATCGCTGAGATCGAGCCGCCAGCCGCCGTTCTCCTGCTGCAAACCTGCGAGCGTCGCGGGACAGCGCAGCGCAATACCGAGCTGCTCCATCCTTTCCCACAGCGCGCGCTGCAACACGCTATTTTCGACCATAAAACCCAGCTCCGGCAGGCCGAGCGACGCGGCGTCGAAACTAACGTGAGCCGTCTGCCACTCCCAGGTTTCCAGCTTGCGATAGGGCGCGCAGCGCATCGCCTGCACGCGCGGCCAGACGTCGAGCTGCTTCAGCAGACCCGCCGAGGCGCTGCCGATGGCGGAGATACGCACGTCGGGATCGCTGTCGGCGTCAAAAGGCGCAGGCTCCGCGCGCTCCACCACCGCGACGCGAAACTGCTGAAGCGCCAGACCGCACGCCAGCGCGGCGCCGACCATGCCGCCGCCCACCACCACCACATCAAAGCGGTTATCCTGCATTGCTCATCTCCTTCTGAATCTTTACCCGCTGCGAAAAGCGGGATAACTGGCGCAAAGTGTACCGGAAAAACGCCCGGGCAGCAGAAATGGCCTGCCCGACGAGAGAGGGATCGTCGCTCGCGCCGCAGATATGCGAAGTATGGCGGCTATGCGCTGGTCACAACAGCGTCAAAGCATTACAATACGCGCCCTGCACCTCACTGCACTGAATCAATGGCTAGTTCGACAATGAAAAAACTGCATATCAAAACCTGGGGCTGTCAGATGAATGAGTACGATTCATCCAAGATGGCTGACCTGCTGAACAGCACCCACGGCTACACGCTGACCGAGGAAGCTGAAGAGGCAGACATTCTGCTGCTCAACACCTGCTCAATTCGCGAAAAGGCGCAGGAAAAAGTTTTCCACCAGCTTGGACGCTGGAAAAACTTAAAAGAGCGCAACCCTGATTTGATTATCGGTGTCGGCGGCTGCGTGGCGTCGCAGGAAGGGGATCACATTCGCCAGCGCGCCAGCTATGTGGATATCGTATTCGGTCCGCAAACCCTGCATCGTCTGCCGGAAATGATCAACAGCGTGCGCGGCAGCAAAAGCCCGGTGGTGGATATCAGCTTCCCGGAAATCGAAAAATTCGACCGTCTGCCGGAACCGCGCGCGGAAGGTCCCACCGCCTTCGTCTCCATCATGGAAGGCTGCAACAAATACTGCACCTTCTGCGTCGTGCCCTATACGCGCGGCGAAGAGGTCAGCCGTCCCTGCGACGACATCTTGCTGGAGATCGCGCAGCTGGCGGCGCAGGGCGTGCGTGAAGTCAACCTGCTCGGCCAGAACGTCAACGCCTATCGCGGCGCGACCTTCGACGGCGAAATCTGCACCTTTGCCGAACTGCTGCGCCTGGTGGCCGCCATTGACGGCATCGACCGCATTCGCTTCACCACCAGCCATCCGATCGAATTCACCGACGACATTATCGAGGTCTACCGCGACACGCCTGAACTGGTGAGCTTCCTGCACCTGCCGGTACAGAGCGGCGCAGACCGCATTCTGACGCTGATGAAGCGCGCCCATACCGCGCTGGAGTACAAAGCGATTATCCGCAAGCTGCGCGCCGCGCGCCCGGATATCCAGATCAGCTCCGACTTTATCATCGGCTTCCCGGGTGAAACCCAGCAGGACTTCGAACAGACCATGAAGCTGATCGCCGACGTCAACTTCGACATGAGCTTCAGCTTTATCTACTCCGCGCGTCCCGGCACGCCGGCGGCGGATCTGCCGGACGACGTCTCGGAAGAAGAGAAAAAGCAGCGCCTCTATATCCTGCAGGATCGCATAAATCAGCAGGCGATGGCCTGGAGCCGCCGTATGCTCGGCACGGTGCAGCGCATTCTGGTGGAAGGCACCTCGCGTAAAAACGTGATGGAGCTGTCGGGCCGTACCGAAACCAACCGCGTGGTGAACTTCGAAGGCTCGCCGGAGATGATCGGCAAGTTCGTCGATGTGGAGATCGTCGACGTCTACACCAACTCGCTGCGCGGCAAAGTGGTGCGCACCGAAGATGAGATGGGCCTGCGCATCGTAGAAAGCCCGGCATCGGTTATTGCGCGCACGCGCAAAGAGAACGAGATCGGCGTCGGCACCTTCCAGCCTTGATACGCGCTTCACTCAGCGGCGGCGCCTGTGGCGTCGCCGCTCTTTTCTTCTGCACGCCCTTGGTTTCTGGACGCGCTGCCCAAATATCGTTAGCGATGCTTGCGCCCCGGCGACATGCCATAAATAATTTCTCAAAGTGCCGTCGTTAATCAACCCGGCATCAGCACACATTCTAACTGGCCCTGAGTGACCCAAAGGATTCGTTTGAATATCGAAACTCGTGAAATCGCCCTTGAACCGGCAGATAACCGCCGACTGATGAGCCTGTGCGGTCCGTTCGACGACAACGTCAAACAGCTTGAGCGTCGTCTGGGCATTGAAATCAACCGTCGCGACAACAGCTTTAAGCTGGTTGGTCGCGCGCTCTGCGTCAACGCCGCTGAAGATATTCTGCGTACCCTTTACGTCGATACCGCGCCGGTGCGCGGCGTCATCCCGGATATCGATCCAGAGCAGATCCATCTGGCGATTAAAGAGAGTCGCGTGCTGGAGCAGACCGCCGACAGCGTGCCGGAATTCGGCAAAGCCGTGCATATCCAGACCAAACGCGGCGTGATCAAGCCGCGCACGCCGAATCAGGCGCAGTACATCGCCAATATTCTCGACCACGACATCACCTTCGGCGTCGGCCCGGCCGGTACGGGTAAAACCTACCTTGCGGTTGCGGCGGCGGTGGATGCGCTGGAGCGCCAGGAGATTCGCCGAATTCTGCTGACGCGTCCGGCGGTGGAAGCGGGCGAAAAACTTGGCTTCCTGCCTGGCGACCTGAGCCAGAAGGTCGATCCCTACCTGCGCCCGCTCTATGACGCCCTGTTCGAAATGCTGGGCTTCGAGCGCGTCGAAAAGCTCATGGAGCGCAACGTGATTGAGGTCGCGCCGCTCGCCTATATGCGCGGCCGCACGCTGAACGACGCCTTTATTATTCTTGATGAAAGCCAGAACACCACCATCGAACAGATGAAGATGTTTCTGACGCGCATCGGCTTCAACTCCAAAGCGGTGATCACCGGCGACGTCACGCAGATCGACCTGCCGCGCAGCACTAAGTCGGGCCTGCGCCATGCCATTGAAGTGCTCTCCGATGTCGAGGAGCTGAGCTTCAACTTCTTCCACAGCGAAGACGTGGTGCGTCACCCGGTTGTGGCGCGAATCGTCACCGCCTATGAAGCCTGGGAAGAAGCGGATCAGAAACGCCGCGACAAGCTGGCGGAAGAGCGTAAACGCGACGCGCTGGCGGCGCAGATCGAGGCGCAGGAGAGTAAATGAGCCAGGTGATTCTTGATCTGCAGCTGGCCTGCGAGCAGACCGGCGGCCTGCCTGACGAGGCCGCTTTCCAGCGCTGGCTGGAGGCGGCGGTTACCCCTTTTCAGCCGGAAAGCGAAGTCACCATTCGCCTGGTGGACGAGGCGGAGAGCCATGAGCTTAATCTGACTTATCGCGGCAAAGACAAGCCGACCAACGTGCTCTCTTTTCCCTTCGAGGCGCCGCCGGGCATTGAGCTGCCGCTGCTGGGCGACCTGATCATTTGTCGTCAGGTGGTGGAGCAAGAGGCGGAAGAGCAAGGCAAAAGCGTTGAAGCGCACTGGGCCCATATGGTGGTGCACGGTACGCTGCATCTGCTCGGCTACGACCATATCGAAGATGACGAAGCTGAAGAGATGGAAGGGATCGAGACTGAGATAATGCTTGCTCTTGGTTATCCCGATCCGTACATTTCGGAAAAAGAAGACGCCTGAGCCGCTGGCTCAGTTTATCCCGCTGTCGGCGAGGACGCCGACAGCAACCACCCTCATCAGAGAGATCTCTAAAAAAACGCCATGAGCGACGACCATTCTCAAAACAGCGATGCACCCAGTAGTAAAAAGGGATTTTTTTCCCTGCTTATCAACCAACTGTTTCACGGCGAACCGCAAAACCGTGATGAACTACTGGAGCTGATCCGCGACTCCGAGCAAAAAGAGCTGATTGACGAAGATACCCGCGACATGCTCGAAGGGGTGCTGGATATTGCAGAGCAGCGCGTGCGCGACATCATGATCCCGCGTTCGCAAATGATTACCCTGAAGCGCAACCAGACGCTGGACGAGTGCCTGGACGTGATTATCGAATCCGCGCATTCACGTTTCCCGGTAATCAGCGAAGACAAAGACCATGTCGAAGGCATTTTGATGGCGAAAGATCTGCTGCCGTTTATGAGCAGCGAATCAGAGCCGTTCAGCATGGAAAAAGTGCTGCGCCCGGCGGTTGTGGTGCCGGAAAGCAAGCGCGTCGACCGCATGCTGAAAGAGTTTCGTTCTCAGCGCTATCATATGGCGATCGTTATTGATGAATTCGGCGGCGTCTCCGGCCTGGTCACCATCGAGGATATCCTTGAGCTGATCGTCGGCGAAATCGAAGATGAGTATGACGACGAAGAAGATCGCGATATCCGTCAGCTGAACCGTCAGACCTATACGGTGCGCGCCCTGACCCCGATTGAAGATTTCAACGAGGTGTTCGGCACGCAGTTCAGCGACGAAGAAGTGGACACCATTGGCGGACTGGTCATGCAGGGATTCGGCCATCTTCCCGGACGGGGAGAGAGCATTGACATCGACGGTTATCATTTCAAGGTCGCGATGTCCGACAGCCGTCGCATCATCCAGGTACACGTAAAGATTCCGGAAAACGCGCCGTTACCCCAACTGGATGACGAATAACCCTATGTCTTTGGCCCTGCTTTACCCGCGCCAGCGGGTACGTTTGTTGCTGGCATTGTTAACGGGTGCCGTCGGCACCCTCTCCTTTTCCCCCTATGATTTCTGGCCCGCCGCGCTGCTGTCGCTGGGCGGCCTGCAGCTGCTGACGCTGGATCGACGCAGCGGCCAGGCCACCGCTATCGGTTTCGCCTGGGGCTTCGGCCTGTTCGGCAGCGGCATAAACTGGGTTTACGTCAGTATCGCCACCTTTGGCGGCATGCCCGGACCGGTCAACGTCTTCCTGGTGATTTTGCTGGCCGCCTATCTGTCGCTCTACCCGGCGCTGTTTGCCGGCGTGCTTAGCCGCATCTGGCCGCGGGCGACGCTGTGGCGCCTGGCGCTGGCGGCGCCGGCGCTGTGGCAGCTTAGCGAGTTTCTGCGCGGCTGGGTGCTGACCGGCTTTCCCTGGCTGCAGTTCGGCTATAGCCAGATCGACGGCCCGTTAAAAGGCCTGGCCCCGCTGGCGGGCGTGGAAACCCTCACCTTTATTCTGATGATGGTCGCAGGCCTGCTGGCTTACGCCATTCACCAGCGCAGCGTAAAAAGCGCTGTCGCCGCGCTGCTGCTACTGGCGCTGCCGTGGCCGCTGCGTTATATCCACTGGACCCAGCCGCAGCCGGCGCGCAGCGTCGAGGTGGCGCTGGTTCAGGGCAATATTCCGCAGTCGATGAAGTGGGATCCGCAGCAGCTGCTCAACACGCTGCGCGCCTATAACGGCCTGAGTCAGCCGCTGATGGGCAACGCGCCGCTGATTATCTGGCCGGAGTCGGCGATTACCGATCTGGAAAGCAATCAGCAGCCCTTTTTGCGCGCGCTGGACGGCGAGCTGCGCCAGCGCGGCAGCGCGCTGATCACCGGCATCGTCGATTCTCGTCTGGAGCAGAACCGCTATCACGACTACAACTCGGTGATCGTGCTGGGCGGCGAGAAGCCCTACAGCTATCAGAGCATGAACCGCTACCAGAAAAACCATCTGGTGCCGTTCGGCGAGTTCGTGCCGCTGGAGAACCTGCTGCGTCCGCTGGCGCCCTTCTTCGATCTGCCAATGTCCTCCTTCAGCCGCGGCGCCTATCTGCAGCCGCAGCTGCAGGCGGCGGGCTACCACCTTACCAGCGCTATCTGCTATGAGATCGTGCTGGGCGAGCAGGTGCGCGCCAATTTCCATCCCGACACCGATTTTCTGCTTACCGTCTCCAACGATGCCTGGTTCGGCCACTCTATCGGCCCGTGGCAGCACTTCCAGATGGCGCGCATGCGCGCGCTGGAGCTGGGGCGTCCGCTGCTGCGCGGCACCAATAACGGCGTGACCGCGGTGGTGAATGCGCAGGGCGAAGTCGAGAAGATCCTGCCGCAGTTTACCCGCGGCGTGCTGCTGGATAAGGTGACGCCGACCACCGGCGAAACGCCTTACGCCCATGCCGGCCTCTGGCCGGTCTGGCTGCTGACGCTGTGCGCCGCGCTGCTGGCGCTGTGGCGCCGCAAGGCCTGACCTGCCGTACGGCGGCGAGCGCCCTGCTCGCCGCCTTTCCCCATATTCCGCTCGCTTTTACGCCTTCGCCCCCGATTTTCTGCTGCGCCGTTAACCTGGCACGATGCTTGCTATCAGTAACCCTGTTTCCTGTAAACCTGGCGGACTAACGCGTTAACGCGAGCTGCGCTGCACCGTTTAAAGGCAGAGCGACGCACCCTGAGCGCGCAACCTGAGAAATACGCCTCAATTTGGTGCGGAACACTTCGCAAAATAAGAAACTTTTTCGTTTCATAACGTTAACAATCCGCTATGTTAGTGAATATTCTTAGCGCGCCGACGCGATGAGATAACAAAAAAAGCAGCAGGAAATACACACAACATCACACATCTGCGCAGTTTATATTCTGCGCGACATCTCTTGAAGGAGTTGGACCATGCAGATTCGCAAAGTGGCACTATCGCTTTTGCTGGCAGGCGTTGCGGCAGCGGGCGCGGCCCAGGCGGAAGACCTCAGCGGCACCCTGAAGAAAATCAGCGATAATGGCGTTATCGTCGTGGGGCATCGCGAGTCCTCTGTTCCTTTTTCTTATTACGACAACCAGCAAAAAGTCGTGGGCTATTCGCAGGCTTACTCCAACGCCATCGTCGAGGCGATTAAAGCGAAGCTGAACAAACCGGATCTGCAGGTCAAGATGATCCCTATCACCTCGCAGAACCGTATTCCGCTGCTGCAGAACGGCACTTACGACTTCGAGTGCGGATCCACCACCAATAACCTTGAGCGCCAGAAACAGGCGGCGTTCTCTGACACCATTTTCGTTATCGGCACGCGTCTGCTGGTGAAAAAAGGCGGCGACATCAAAGATTTCGCCGACCTGAAAGGCAAAACCGTGGTCGTCACCTCTGGTACCACCTCGGAAGTGCTGCTGCATAAGCTCAACGACGAGAAGAAAATGGATATGCGCATCATCAGCGCGAAAGACCACGGCGACTCGTTCCGCACGCTGGAAACCGGCCGCGCCGTCGCCTTTATGATGGATGACGCCCTGCTGGCCGGCGAACGCGCTAAGGCGAAGAAGCCGGATAACTGGGAGATCGTCGGCACGCCGCAGTCGAAAGAGGCCTATGGCTGTATGCTGCGTAAAGACGACGCGTCGTTCAAAACCCTGGTCGATGACACCATCGCCAAAGCGCAGACCTCGGGCGAAGCCGCGAAGTGGTTCGATACCTGGTTCAAGCAGCCGATTCCGCCGAAGAATCTGAACCTGAACTTCGATCTCTCAGCGGATATGCAGGCGCTGTTCAAAACGCCGAACGACAAAGCACTGAACTAACAACGACAACAAGGGCGGCTTCGCTGCCCTCTCGATTGCTGAAAACCCGGCGCGGACAGACAAGCTGCTCAGGTCGTTCCCCTGAAGCAGGCAATACAGACGCCGTTCATCAATCTTCAGGGTAGCTTAGCTACCCTTTTTTACCGGAGCTCGTTATGGGTATCGACTGGAACTGGGGCATCTTTCTCGAACAGGCCCCGTTCGGCAACACGACCTACCTTGGCTGGCTGTGGTCCGGATTTCAGGTGACCATCGCGGTCTCCTGCTGCGCCTGGATTATCGCCTTTCTTGTAGGATCTTTATTCGGCATTCTGCGCACCGTGCCTAACCGCCTGCTTTCGGCGATCGGCACCTGCTACGTAGAGCTGTTCCGCAACATTCCGCTGATCGTGCAGTTTTTCTTCTGGTATCTGGTGGCGCCAGAGCTGGTGGGCGAGAAGCTCGGCATGTGGTTCAAATCGGAGCTGGACCCCAATATCCAGTTTTTCACCGCGTCGGTGATCTGCCTCGGCCTGTTTACCGCCGCACGCGTCTGCGAGCAGGTGCGTGCCGCCATCCAGTCGCTGCCGCGTGGGCAAAAGAACGCCGGTCTGGCGATGGGATTGACCCTGCCGCAGACCTACCGTTACGTGCTGCTGCCTAACGCCTACCGCGTGATTGTGCCGCCGATGACCTCGGAAATGCTCAACCTGGTGAAGAACTCCGCTATCGCCTCGACCATCGGGCTGGTGGATATGGCGGCGCAGGCGGGCAAACTGCTCGACTACTCGGCGCACGCCTACGAGTCCTTTACCGCGATTACGCTGGCCTATATCGCCATTAACCTGGTGATCATGCTGATTATGAGTCTGGTGGAGCGCAAGGTGCGCCTGCCGGGGAATCTGGGAGGAAAATAATGTACGAGTTTGACTGGAGTTCAATTCCTCCCAGCCTGCCCTACCTGCTTAACGGTATGGTGATTACGCTGAAGATCACCGTGACTGCAGTAGTGTTCGGCATTATCTGGGGCACGCTGCTGGCGGTGATGCGGCTGTCGAGCTTTAAGCCCATCAGCTGGTTCGCCAAAATTTATGTCAACCTGTTCCGCTCGGTGCCGCTGGTCATGGTGCTGCTGTGGTTCTATCTGGTGGTGCCGAGTTTCCTGCAGCAGGTGCTGGGCCTGTCGCCCAAAACCGATATCCGACTGATTTCAGCCATGGTCGCTTTTTCGCTGTTTGAAGCGGCGTACTACTCAGAAATTATTCGTGCCGGCATCATCAGTATCTCACGTGGGCAGGGTAACGCCGCGCTGGCGCTGGGCATGACGCACTGGCAGTCGATGCAGCTGATTATTCTGCCGCAGGCGTTTCGCGCCATGGTGCCGCTGCTGCTGACGCAGGGCATCGTGCTGTTCCAGGATACTTCGCTGGTCTATGTCTTAAGCCTGGCGGACTTTTTCCGCACCGCGTCCACCATTGGCGAGCGCGACGGCACCCAGGTGGAAATGGTTCTCTTCGCCGGTCTGGTCTACTTCGTTATCAGCCTGAGCGCTTCGCTGTTGGTCAGCTATCTAAAAAGAAAAAGGACGGTTTAAATGATTAGCCTGAAAAATGTTTCTAAGTGGTATGGTCACTTTCAGGTGCTGACCGACTGCACGACCGAAGTCCAGAAAGGGGAAGTGGTGGTAGTGTGCGGGCCGTCAGGCTCGGGCAAATCGACCCTGATCAAAACCGTTAACGGTCTGGAGCCGATTCAGCAGGGCAATATTCTGGTGAACGGCACCGAAGTGAACAACAAGAAAACCAATCTGGCGCAGCTGCGCAGCAAGGTCGGCATGGTGTTCCAGCACTTCGAGCTGTTTCCCCACCTCAGCATCATCGATAACCTGGTGCTGGCGCAGGCAAAAGTGCTGAAGCGCGACAAAACCGCCGCGCGGGATAAAGGTCTGAAGCTGCTGGATCGCGTCGGGCTGACCGCTCATGCGCAGAAGTTTCCCGGCCAGCTGTCGGGCGGCCAGCAGCAGCGCGTGGCGATTGCGCGCGCGCTCTGCATGGATCCTATCGCCATGCTGTTCGACGAGCCGACCTCGGCGCTCGATCCGGAAATGATCAACGAAGTGCTCGACGTGATGGTGGAGCTGGCGCAGGAAGGCATGACGATGATGGTGGTGACGCACGAAATGGGCTTTGCCCGCAAAGTAGCGAACCGCGTCATTTTTATGGATGAAGGCAAGATTATCGAAGATACGCGTAAAGACGACTTCTTTAATAATCCGCAGTCGGATCGCGCGAAGGATTTCCTGGCGAAGATTCTGCACTAAGGGATAACCTGGCCCTGGCGCTTATGCGCCAGAACCGCCTGGCGGCCATCCGGCCTGCGACAGCCTTGTCGCGGGCCGTTTTACTCTTCGGACAGTCTCATCCGCGTAAGCACAGTCGCCGTTCTTACGGCTCAAACGGCTGGCGCTGGAACTGATCGTGGCCGCACTCCGGGCAGCACGTTAACGTCTCAGGGGTATAAATCGCGCGCGTAAAGTGACACTTCTCGCACACCAGATTGCCCAGCCCCACCACCTCGCCGCTCTGATACACGCCGTGATGATGGAGATCCTGAAACACCTCGCGCCACTCCAGCTGGCTCTTGTCGGTAATATCCGCCAGCTCTTTCCACAGGCTCTCGCGCATAATGCGCATAAACAGCGAATCGTTCGCCTTCTCTGGCTGATGGACCTCCTGATAGCTGCGTGCAAACTCCTCTAAATCGCGTCGAACCGCCGCCAGCGCCTGGTCGATCTCGCCCGGCGTCGCGGACTCGCTGGCCATCAGCTGCTGACGTCGCGACGTCACCAGCGCGTCGATATCCCGATCGCCCTGGCGCAGTCGCTCCGTCAGCGCGGCCAGGGATTCACGGTAAATTTGCGCCACTTTGTTCATTTTATTCTCCTTTCTGCGCGGGTAAGCCAGCTTTAAGTTTAGCCGCTTTGCGCCGTTTGCCGCGTTGTTTAGCAAAGCGAATCGGAATATGAGAGCAGGATGCAGCCTTCCGCGAGAAATCGCCGCAACAGGGCGGTGAAGTGTTGTTGACCGGCAGCCATATGGGTATGCTATGCGGATCTTAAAGTAAGCTAAGCGTTATTCATTAAGGACCACAGGCTGCCATGCAAGAGCAATACCGCCCGGAAGAGATAGAATCCCGCGTCCAGCAACACTGGGACGAAAACCAAACGTTCAAAGTGACCGAAGATGAGAGCAAAGAGAAATATTACTGCCTCTCCATGCTGCCCTATCCTTCCGGCCGCCTACATATGGGCCACGTGCGTAACTACACCATTGGCGACGTGATCGCCCGTTACCAGCGTATGCTCGGCAAAAACGTGCTGCAGCCGATCGGCTGGGACGCGTTCGGCCTGCCGGCGGAAGGCGCGGCGGTAAAAAACAACACCGCGCCCGCGCCATGGACCTACGACAACATCGAATATATGAAGAACCAGCTGAAACTGCTGGGCTTCGGCTATGACTGGAGCCGCGAGCTGGCCACCTGCAAGCCGGAATACTACCGCTGGGAACAGTGGTTCTTCACCAAACTGTATGAAAAAGGCCTGGTTTATAAAAAAACCTCGGCGGTGAACTGGTGCCCGAACGATCAGACGGTGCTGGCGAACGAACAGGTTATCGACGGCTGCTGCTGGCGCTGCGACACCAAAGTCGAGCGCAAAGAGATCCCGCAGTGGTTCGTTAAGATCACCGACTATGCCGATGAGCTGCTTAACGACCTCGACACGCTGGAAGACTGGCCAGAACAGGTCAAAACCATGCAGCGCAACTGGATTGGCCGTTCCGAAGGGGTCGAGATCACCTTCGACGTTGCCGACAGCGAAGAGAAAGTGACCGTTTACACCACGCGTCCGGACACCTTCCTGGGCGCTACCTACGTCGCGGTCGCCGCTGGCCATCCGCTGGCGCTGCAGGCGTCGATGGGCAACCCGGTGCTGGCTGACTTTATCGCCGAATGCCGCAACACCAAAGTCGCCGAAGCAGAGATGGCGACGATGGAGAAAAAAGGCATGGCAACCGGCCTGTTCGCCATCCATCCGCTGACCGGCGACAAAGTGCCAGTCTGGGTCGCCAACTTCGTGCTGATGGAGTACGGCACCGGCGCCGTTATGGCGGTTCCGGCGCACGACCAGCGCGACTGGGAGTTCGCCACCAAATACGATCTGCCGATTACGCCGGTCGTGCTGAACCAGGACGGCAGCGAGCCGGACGTCAGCGCCGCCGCAATGACGGAAAAAGGCACCCTGTTCAACTCTGGCGAATTCAGCGGTCTGAGCCATGAAGCAGGCTTTAACGCTATCGCCGACACGCTGGCCGCGAAAGGCGTCGGCGTACGTAAGGTCAACTACCGTCTGCGCGACTGGGGCGTCTCCCGTCAGCGCTACTGGGGCGCGCCGATTCCGATGGTGACGCTGGAAGACGGCACCGTGATGCCGACGCCGGAAGATCAGCTGCCGGTGATCCTGCCGGAAGATGTGGTGATGGACGGCATTACCAGCCCGATCAAAGCGGACCCGGAGTGGGCGAAAACCACCGTTAACGGCCAGCCGGCGCTGCGTGAAACCGACACCTTCGATACCTTTATGGAGTCATCCTGGTACTACGCGCGCTACACCTGCGCCAACTATGATGAAGGTATGCTGGATCCGGCCGCGGCCAACTACTGGCTGCCGGTGGATCAGTATGTCGGCGGGATTGAACACGCCATCATGCACCTGATGTACTTCCGCTTCTATCACAAGCTGCTGCGCGACGCGGGCCTGGTGACCTCTAATGAGCCGGCGAAGCGTCTGCTGTGTCAGGGTATGGTGCTGGCGGACGCCTTCTACTACCTCGGCGCCAACGGCGAGCGCAACTGGGTCTCTCCGGTAGACGTCACCGTCGAACGCGACGAGAAAGGCCGCATCGTGAAAGCGACCGACAGTCAGGGCCGCGAGGTGATTTACGCCGGCATGAGCAAAATGTCGAAGTCGAAAAACAACGGCATCGACCCGCAGCTGATGGTTGAGCGCTACGGCGCCGACACGGTTCGCCTGTTTATGATGTTCGCTTCGCCGGCGGAAATGACGCTGGAGTGGCAGGAGTCAGGCGTCGAAGGCGCGAACCGCTTCCTGAAGCGCGTGTGGAAACTGGCCTACGAACATACGGCAAAAGGCGCGACGGTAGCGCTGGATATCGGCAGCCTTAACGACGATCAGAAAGCGCTGCGTCGCGATCTGCACAAAACCATCGCCAAAGTTTCAGACGACATCGGCCGTCGTCAGACCTTCAACACCGCCATCGCGGCGATTATGGAGCTGATGAACAAGCTGGCGCGCGCGCCGCAGGAGAGCGAGCAGGACCGCGCGCTGATGCAGGAAGCGCTGCTGGCCGTCGTCCGCATGCTCTACCCGTTCACCCCGCACGCCAGCTATGTGCTGTGGCAGGAGCTGGGCGGCGAAGGCAGCGTGGACAACGCCGACTGGCCGGTAGCGGACGAGGCGGCGATGGTGGAAGAGTCGCTGCTGGTGGTTGTGCAGGTAAATGGTAAAGTGCGTGGTAAAATTACCGTGGCCGCCGACGCGACGCAGGAGCAGGTTCAGGCTCGTGCCGCCCAGGAACATCTGGTGGCGAAGTACCTTGACGGCGTCACCATCCGCAAAGTGATTTATGTACCCGGCAAACTGCTTAACCTGGTCGTAGGTTAAGTTCAGGAGGAACTGTGCGACATCTGATTATCAGGCTGTTTGTCCTGCTGGCGGTGATGGTTACCGCCGGCTGTGGTTTTCATCCGCGCGGCACCACGCAGGTGCCAAGCGAGCTGAAAACGCTGATCTTGAACAGCGGCGATCCGTACGGTCCGCTGGCGCGCACGGTGCGTCAGCAGCTGCGCATCAACAACGTCACCATCGTTGAAGATACGAAGCAGAACCGTACCGACATCCCGACGCTGCGCCTGGGCGCTGAAACACAGGGCCGCGATACCGCCTCGGTGTTTATCAGCGGTACCACCGCGGAATACTCGCTGATGATGAACGTGACGGCGCAGGTTCTGCTGCCGGGCAAAGGCATCTATCCGATCAGCACCACGGTGTATCGTTCGTTCTTTGATAACCCGAACGCGGCGCTGGCGAAAGATGCCGAGCAGGACATGATCGTGCAGGAGATGCGTCAGCGCGCCGCAGAGCAGCTGGTGCGTAAGCTGCTGACCGTGCATGCCGCGCAGATGAACCAGAAAGAGACGCTGCCGGCGTCGGCCAGCGAACCTGCGGTGCCCGCGCCAGCCTCCTCCTCTTCCGCTACCAGTACGCAATGATCAGGATCTATCCTGAGCAACTTGGCGCGCAGCTCCGCGAGGGGCTGCGCGCTTGCTATTTGTTAGCCGGAAACGAGCCGCTGCTGCTGCAGGAGAGCGCCGACGCGGTGCGCGCCGCTGCCGTCGCGCAGGGGTTTGAGGAGCATTTAAGCTTTACGCTCGACGCCCAGACCGACTGGGAAAGCCTCTTTGCCAGCTGTCAGGCGCTCAGCCTGTTCGCTCAGCGTCAGACGATGACGCTGCTCTTCCCGGAAAACGGCCCCAACGCCGCGATGGCCGAACAGCTAAATAAGCTGGCGGGCCTGCTGCATGCCGATATTTTGCTGATTTGCCGCCTGGCGAAGCTGACCAAAGCCCAGGAGAACAGCGCCTGGTTTAAGGCGCTCTCCGCCCATGGCGTGCTGGTACCCTGCCAGACGCCGGAGCAGGCGCAGCTGCCGCGCTGGGTGGCGACGCGCGCCAAAAGCATGAAGCTCTCGGTAGACGACGCGGCGATCCAGCTGCTCTGCTACTGCTATGAGGGCAATCTTCTGGCGCTGGCGCAGGCGCTGGAGCGCCTGTCGCTGCTCTGGCCCGACGGCAAGCTGACGCTGCCGCGCGTGGAAGAGGCGGTCAGCGATGCGGCGCACTTTACCCCGTTTCACTGGGTGGACGCGCTGCTGGCGGGCAAAAGCAAGCGCGCGCTGCACATTCTGCATCAGCTGGAAAAAGAAGAGAGCGAGCCGGTTATTCTGCTGCGCACCCTGCAGCGCGATTTAATGACGCTGCTGCACCTGCAGCGCCATCAGGCGCAGCAGCCGCTACGCGCATTGATGGATCAGCAGCGCATCTGGCAGAACCGCCGCGCGCTGTTTACCGAGGCGCTGCAGCGCGTGGACGGCGCGCGCCTGCAGCGCGCGATTCGCCTGCTGACGCAGATTGAACTCACCCTGAAGCAGGATTACGGGCAGCGTATCTGGCCGCAGCTGGAGACGCTCTCGCTGCTGCTCTGTCATCGACATTTTCCTGCGAGCTTCGCCAGTGTCTGAACTTCACGCCCTGTTCGGCGGCACCTTCGATCCCATCCACTTCGGCCACCTGCGGCCGGTAGAAGCGCTGGCGCAGCAAACCGGCCTGGCGCGCGTGCTGCTGCTGCCTAACAACGTGCCGCCGCATCGCCCGCAGCCGGAAGCCAGCGCGGCACAGCGCGTCGAGATGCTGCGCTGCGCCATTCAGGACCGGCCGCTGTTCGATATCGATACCCGCGAGCTGATGCGCGAAACGCCGTCGTGGACGGTGGCGACGCTGGAGGCGCTGCGTGCCGAACGCGGGCCGGATCAGCCGCTGGGATTTATTATTGGTCAGGACTCGCTGCTTAACCTGTCGGGCTGGCACCGCTGGCAGGATTTGCTGTCGCTTTGTCATCTGCTGGTGTGCAAGCGTCCCGGCTACCCGACCGAGATGGCGTCGCCGGAGATGCAGCGCTGGCTGGAGAGCCATCTGGCCGTTGATACGGCGCAGCTGCACCAGCAGCCCGCCGGCTTTATCTGGCTGGCCGATACGCCGCTGGTGAATATCTCCGCCACGGAAATCCGGCAGCGCCGTCACGCCGGCCTGTCGTGCGAGCAGCTATTGCCGCCGGCCGTTATCGACTATATCGACCGCGCTGGCCTCTATCTGAAATAAGCGCTCACCGGGCGTATATCGCACGGGCAAAGGCGTGCTATACTGCGCGGCTTAATTTTTTGGCTGCCTCATCGGGGCCAGCAGCCGGCCCGCTACTATCCGTATTAAAGGGGAACCTTTTGCAAGGTAAAGCACTCCAAGAGTTCGTTATTGATAAGATTGATGATCTTAAAGGTCAGGATATCGTCGCGCTCGACGTTCAGGGTAAATCCAGCATCACCGACTGCATGATCATCTGCACCGGCACCTCGACGCGCCACGTCTCGTCTATCGCCGATCACGTGGTGCAGGAGTCGCGCGCCGCCGGTTTGATCCCGCTCGGCGTCGACGGCAAAAACGCCGCTGACTGGGTGGTGGTCGATCTGGGCGACGTCATCGTGCACGTCATGCAGGAAGAGAGCCGCCAGCTTTATGAGCTGGAAAAACTCTGGAGCTGACGCGTGAAACTGCAGCTTGTGGCCGTGGGCACAAAGATGCCCGACTGGGTGCAAACCGGTTTCACTGAGTATCTGCGTCGTTTTCCCAAAGATATGCCGCTGGAGCTGGTGGAAGTCTCTGCCGGAAAACGCGGCAAAAACGCCGATATCAAGCGTATCCTGGAAAAAGAAGGCGAGGCGATGCTGGCCGCAACCGGCAAGGGCAACCGCATCGTTACGCTCGATATTCCCGGCCAGCCGTGGGAAACGCCCCAGCTTGCTCAGCAGCTGGAGCGCTGGAAACAGGACGGCCGCGACGTCAGCCTGTTGATTGGCGGTCCGGAAGGATTATCGCCTGCCTGCAAAGCCGCCGCCGAGCAGAGCTGGTCGCTTTCCGCGTTGACGCTGCCTCATCCGCTGGTGCGCGTGCTGGTCGCTGAAAGCCTCTATCGCGCCTGGAGCATCACCGCCAATCATCCTTATCATCGTGAATAACCGGTAAGGCTAACCCCGACATTTTAAGTAGCGGATGAAATTACAAAGCAACGCCTTTCGCGATTACAGTGCCGAGCAGAAACTCTTTGTCCGTCGGGCGTTAATTGCGTTCTTCGGAATTCTGGTGCTCTCCAGCGTGCTGGTGGTCAATCTTTACCACCTGCAAATCCTGCGCTTTGAAGATTACAGTACCCGCTCTAACGAAAACCGCATCAAGCTGGTGCCGGTGGCGCCGAGCCGCGGCATTATCTACGACCGCAACGGCACCGCGCTGGCGCTTAACCGCACCATCTATCAGGCGGAGCTGGTGCCGGAAAAAGTCGACAACCTCAAGCAGACGCTGGAAGATCTGCGCCCGGTGCTGGATCTCACCGATGAGGATCTCGACGCCTTCGACAAAGAGCGCAAGCGCGCGCGTCGCTTTACCTCGATTGCCGTTAAAATCGGTCTTAACGACGTACAGGTAGCGCGCTTTGCCGTCAACCAGTACCGCTTTCCCGGCGTCGAAGTGAAAGGCTATCAGCGTCGCTACTATCCCTACGGCCCGACGCTGACGCACGTCGTCGGCTACGTCTCCAAAATCAACGACCGCGACGTGGCGCGCCTCGATAAAGAGGGCAAGTGGCCGAACTACGCCGCGACGCACGATATCGGCAAGCTGGGCATCGAAAGCTACTACGAAGATGTGCTGCACGGCATTACCGGCTATGAAGAGGTCGAGGTGAACAACCGCGGCCGCGTGATCCGCCAGCTGCACGAGCAGTCGCCGCAGGCCGGACGCGACATCTGGCTGACCATCGATCTCAAGCTTCAGCAATATATCGAAACGCTGCTGGCCGGCAGCCGCGCGGCGGTGGTGGTCAGCGATCCGCGCACCGGCGAGATTCTGGCGATGGTCTCCACGCCCAGTTACGATCCAAATCTCTTCGTCGACGGCATTTCGGGTAAAGATTACCGCGGCCTGCTCAACGACGAAAACCGCCCGCTCTATAACCGCGCCATTCAGGCCTCCTATCCGCCCGCCTCGACGGTGAAGCCCTATGTGGCGGTCTCCGCGCTGAGCGCCGGCGTCATCAACCGCAATACCAGCCTGTTCGATCCGGGCTGGTGGCAGCTGCCCGGCTCGGAAAAGCGCTATCGCGACTGGAAAAAATGGGGCCACGGCCGTCTCAACGTGACCAAATCGCTGGAGGAGTCGGCGGATACCTTCTTCTATCAGGTGGCGTATGACATGGGCATCGACCGCCTGTCAGAGTGGATGAACAAATTCGGCTACGGCCACCGCACCGGCATCGATCTGCCGCAGGAGAGCGCCGGCAACATGCCGACGCGCGACTGGAAGATGAAGCGCTTTAAAAAGCCGTGGTATCAGGGCGACACCATTCCGGTCGGCATCGGTCAGGGCTACTGGACCGCGACGCCGCTGCAGATGAACAAGGCGCTGATGATCCTGATTAACGACGGCGTGGTCAAAGTGCCGCACCTGCTGCGCGCCACCCGCGAGGGACGCACCATGGTGCCCTGGCGTCAGCCGCCGGGCGAACCGATCGGCGACGTTCACTCCGGCTACTGGGAGATCGCCAAAGACGGCATGTACGGCGTGGCGAACCGCGCAAACGGCACGGCGCATAAAAGCTTCGCCGACGCGCCCTATAAAATCGCCGCCAAATCGGGCACCGCGCAGGTCTTCGGCCTGAAAGAGAACGAGACCTATAACGCGCACAAAATCGCCGAGCGTCTGCGCGACCATAAACTGATGACCGCGTTTGCCCCCTATGACAAACCGCGCGTCGCCGTCACCATGATTCTGGAAAACGGCGGCGCAGGCCCGGCGGTCGGCACGGTGATGAGACAGATTCTCGACCACATTATGCTGGGCGACAACAATACGGCTCTGCCGGACGCGGTCCCTACCCCGCCCGGCTATGAAGGTGAATAACGATGTCGATGAACGATAGTCCGCAGAAAAGATCGATCTGGACGCGTATCCACATTGATCCGCTGTTTATGCTGGTGATTCTGGCGCTGCTCGCATATAGCGCCATCGTGATCTGGAGCGCCAGCGGTCAGGATCCGGGCATGATGGAGCGCAAAATCGGCCAGATTGCGATGGGCCTGGTGATGATGCTGGTGCTGGCGCAGGTGCCGCCGCGCGTCTATGAGGGCTGGGCGCCCTATCTCTATATTATCTGCGTGATATTGCTGATCGCGGTGGACGCCTTCGGCCATATCAGTAAAGGCGCGCAGCGCTGGCTCGACCTCGGCGTGGTGCGTTTCCAGCCCTCGGAGATCGCCAAGATCGCCGTGCCGCTGATGGTGGCGCGCTTTATCAACCGCGACGTCTGCCCGCCGACCTTAAAGAATACCGGCATCGCGCTGATCCTGATCTTTATGCCGACGCTGCTGGTCGCGGCGCAGCCCGACCTCGGCACCGCTATCCTGATTGCCGCCTCCGGGCTGTTCGTGCTGTTTCTTTCCGGCATGAGCTGGAAGCTGATCGGCGTGGCGGTGCTGCTGGTCGCGGCCTTTATTCCGGTGCTCTGGTTCTTCCTGATGCACGACTACCAGCGCGACCGCGTAATGATGCTGCTCGATCCGGAAAGCGATCCGCTCGGCGCGGGCTACCATATTATTCAGTCTAAAATCGCTATCGGCTCCGGCGGATTGCGCGGCAAGGGCTGGCTGCACGGCACCCAGTCGCAGCTGGAGTTTTTGCCGGAGCGCCACACCGACTTTATCTTCGCCGTGCTTGCGGAGGAGCTCGGCCTGGTGGGCGTGCTGATCCTGCTGGTGCTCTATCTGCTGCTGATCCTGCGCGGGCTGGTGATCGCCGCGCGCGCCCAGACCACCTTCGGCCGCGTGATGGCGGGCGGATTAATGCTGATTTTGTTCGTTTATGTTTTCGTTAATATTGGCATGGTAAGTGGTATCTTACCGGTGGTTGGCGTCCCTCTGCCGCTGGTCAGCTATGGCGGCTCGGCGCTTATTGTCCTTATGGCGGGATTCGGCATCGTAATGTCGATCCATACTCACAGAAAAATGTTATCTAAAAGCGTTTAAGAGGCTGCACATGCGTAAGGAATGGCCTGCTGTTGCTCTGGCACTACTGGTTTTGACCGCCTGTACCACCACCCAGGAACCGCAAAACACCGCGCCGCCGCAACCGGCCTATAACGGCCCGGTGGTGGAAATCCCGGGCGTCGAGCCAAAATATGAGCCCATTAATCCCGGCACCAGTCAGGATTACAGCGCGAACGGCAAGTCTTACCGTATCGTCAAGGATCCTTCTAACTTCAGCGAAGTGGGATTAGCCGCCTGGTACGGCGACGAAGCGCAGGGCAAGCGCACCGCTACCGGCGAAAGCTACGATCCCGATGCGCTGAGCGCGGCGCACCCTACGCTGCCGCTGCCCAGCTACGTGCGCGTCACCAACCTCGCCAACGGTCGCCAGATCGTGGTGCGCGTCAACGATCGCGGTCCTTATACGCCGGGACGCATTATCGACCTGTCGCGTGCGGCGGGCGATCGCCTCAATATCTCTAACAATAGCCGCGTGCGCGTCGATTACATCAAGGTCGCGCCGGACGGCACGCTCTCCGGTCCCGGCACCATCGGCACCGTGGTGGCCAAACAGAGCTACGCCCTGCCCGCGCGCCCCGATCTCGGCGGCAACGGCGTGATGAACGGCAGCAGCGAACCTGCCGCCGCGCCGGTGCCGGCGCAGGATATTCGCGCCGTCGACAACCGCACCCTGCAGAGCAATGGCGAGATGGGCGCACCTGTCAGCAGCAGCGGCTTCCTTGGCGCCCCTCAGCCGCTGGCAAACGGCGTGCTGGAGGGCAGCGAGCCTGCGCCGCAGCCGGTCGCCGCGCCCGTGGCCGCACCAGCGGCGGCGCCTGTCGCCAGCAGCGCGACCGCACAGCCTTCCGGCGGTTTCGTGGTGCAGGTGGGCGCCATCAACGACGCCGCGCGCGCGCAGCAGATGGCGCAGAGCCTCGGAGAGAAATATGGCGTGCCCGGCTCGGTCGAGAATGCCGGCAACAACGTCTATCGCATTCAGCTCGGCGGTTTTAAAAACCGCGCCGACGCCGCTGCGCTGCAGCAGCGCCTGAATGCCAACGGGCAGGCTTCATTTATCACCAGCGCGCGTCGTTGAATCCCCGGCTTGCCGCGCTGGACATCTCTGCTAACAACAGAATGCCAAAGCCAGATGCCTGTAAAACAGGCATTTGCTATGATGAGCCACTTTTTTTTTAACCTTAACTCACGGATGTTGTAGTCCATAACATGAACACGCTGAAACCCTCTCGTTTTCTGAAACGCCTGACAGTGGGATCACTGGTCGCCTTTTCGCTCAGCCACGTAGCATTTGCTGATGACGTCAACCTTAAAACGATGATCCCGGGCGTGCCGGATATCGATGCCGAAGCCTATGTGCTGATCGACTACAACTCGGGCAAAGTGCTGGCCGAGAAGAACGCCGATGCCCGTCGCGATCCCGCCAGCCTGACCAAAATGATGACCAGCTATGTCATTGGTCAGGCGGTCAAAGCAGGCAAGATCCACCAGGAAGATATCGTGACCGTCGGCAAAGACGCATGGGCGACCGGCAACCCGGTGTTCAAAGGCTCGTCGCTGATGTTCCTGAAACCGGGCGATCGCGTGCCGGTTTCCCAGCTGACGCGCGGCATCGTGCTGCAGTCGGGCAACGACGCCTGCGTGGCGATGGCGGACTATGTCGCTGGCAGCCAGGACGCCTTCGTCGGCCTGATGAACAACTACGTGAAGGCGCTGGGCCTGCAGAATACCCACTTCCAGACGGTGCACGGCCTGGATGCGGACGGCCAGTACAGCTCGGCGCGCGATATGGCGCTGATCGGCCAGGCGCTGATCCGCGACGTGCCGGACGAGTATTCGGTTTATAAAGAGAAAGAGTTTACCTTCAACAATATCCGCCAGACCAACCGCAACGGTCTGCTGTGGGATACCAGCCTCAACGTCGACGGCATTAAAACCGGCCACACCGAAGCGGCAGGCTACAACATCGTCTCTTCCGCCACCGAAGGCCAGATGCGTCTGATCTCGGCGGTACTGGGCGGCCGCACCTTCAAAGGACGCGAAGTCGAGAGCAAAAAGCTGCTCACCTGGGGCTTCCGCTTTTTTGAAACCGTGGCGCCGCTGAAGGCGGGCAAAGAGTTCGCCTCTGAGCCGGTCTGGTTCGGCAACAGCGATCGCGTACAGCTGGGCGTAGAGAAAGACGCCTACCTGACCATTCCGCGCGGCCGCATGAAAGATTTGAAAGCCAGCTATGTGCTGAACAACAGCGAACTGCACGCCCCGCTGCAGAAAAATCAGGTCGTGGGCAGCATCAACTTCCAGCTTGACGGCAAGACCGTGGAACAGCGTCCGCTGGTGGTGCTGAACGAAGTGCAGGAAGGCGGATTCTTCAGCCGCATCATCGATTACATCAAGCTGATGTTCCATCACTGGTTCGGCTAAGCGGCCTGGCGGTTGAAAAGTCGCCACGTCGTCGCCATAACTACGCTATGATAATGCTCCCGCTTCGGCGGGAGCCTGTTTTTTATGCACCGGAGTCAATATGAAAACCAAACTGAATGAACTGCTCGAATTCCCTACTCCTTTTACCTATAAAGTGATGGGTCTGGCGCAGCCGGAGCTGGTTGATCAAGTGGTTGAAGTGGTGCAACGCCATGCGCCAGGCGACTACTCGCCCGACGTCAAGCCAAGCAGCAAAGGCAACTACCACTCGGTATCGATCACCATTAACGCCACGCATATCGAACAGGTGGAAACCCTGTATGAAGAGCTGGGCAATATCGATATCGTGCGCATGGTGCTGTAAGTGCCGGCGTCGGCGAAGGGTCTTGGTCTTGCCCTTTGCCGACGTTATACTCAGCCTTTCCTCCTTAACCGGACCGCCGTTTTGTCAGCAGATACGCTTCTTATTCGTCAGCTCGGCCAGCGCGACTGGCAGCCCGTCTCCGATGCCATGCATCAGTTTACCGATCGCCGTAACGGCGACAGCCGCGACGAAGTCTGGCTGGTGGAGCATCACGCCGTTTTCACCCAGGGTCAGGCCGGCAAGGCCGAACATCTGCTGATGCCGGGCGATATTCCGGTAGTCCAGAGCGATCGCGGCGGTCAGGTCACCTATCACGGCCCGGGCCAGCAGGTGATGTACGTGCTGATTGACGTTAAGCGCCGCAAGATCGGCGTGCGCCAGCTGGTGACCGCGCTGGAAGAGACGGTGATCGGCACGCTGGCGCACTTCGGCGTCGAGGCGCGCGCGCGTCCAGACGCGCCGGGCGTCTATGTCGGCGAGGAGAAGATCTGCTCGCTCGGCCTGCGCATCCGTAAGGGCTGCTCGTTTCACGGTCTGGCGCTTAACGTCGCGATGGATTTAACCCCGTTTCTGCGCATCAATCCCTGCGGCTACGCCGGGATGCGCATGACGCAGCTCAGCGCCTTTCAGCCCGGCGTCAGCCTGGCGGACGTGCAGCCGCTGCTGGTGGCGGCCTTCGCGCGCCAGCTGGGCTTTACCCGGGTAGAATGGCTGGCGGCTGAATCCGCGCCGCTGCCTTAACCGTGCATGCGAATTTACAAAATTGTAACTTTTCCCGCCGCCGGACGGCTGCTTCTGCCAGGCGGAACTGATATAATTTTTGAAATTTTATCAAATAAAGTTGAAAGCTTTACCGCTGGCCTGAAGGCGAAAGCTCTCATCACGCAATCCGACCGGAACCTGCAGACTTATGAGTAAACCAATTCAGATGGAACGCGGCGTCAAATATCGCGACGCAGATAAAATGGCGCTGATCCCGGTGAAAACCGTGGTGACAGAACGTCAGGAGCTGTTACGCAAGCCCGAATGGATGAAAATCAAGCTGCCTGCGGATTCCAGTCGAATCCAGGGCATCAAGGCGGCGATGCGCAAAAACGGCCTGCACTCGGTGTGCGAAGAGGCCTCCTGCCCTAACCTGGCTGAATGCTTTAACCATGGCACCGCGACCTTTATGATCCTCGGCGCCATCTGTACCCGCCGCTGCCCGTTCTGCGACGTGGCGCATGGCCGCCCTAACGCCCCGGACGCTGGCGAACCGTTGAAGCTGGCGCAAACTATCGCCGATATGGCGCTGCGCTATGTGGTCATTACCTCGGTAGACCGTGACGACTTGCGAGACGGCGGCGCGCAGCACTTCGCCGACTGCATCAGCGCGATCCGCGAAAAGAGCCCGACGATTAAAATCGAAACCCTGGTACCCGATTTCCGCGGCCGTATGGACCGCGCGCTGGAGATCCTCACCGCCACGCCGCCAGACGTCTTCAACCACAATCTCGAGAACGTGCCGCGCGTCTATCGTCAGGTGCGTCCGGGGGCAAACTACGACTGGTCGCTGAAGCTGCTGGAACGCTTTAAAGAAGCGCATCCGTCGATCCCGACTAAATCGGGTCTGATGGTGGGCCTGGGCGAAACCAATGCGGAAATTATCGAAGTGATGCGCGACCTGCGCCGCCACGGCGTCACCATGCTGACGCTGGGCCAGTACCTGCAGCCGAGCCGTCACCATCTGCCGGTTCAGCGCTACGTCAGCCCGGCCGAGTTCGATGAGATGAAAGAAGAAGCGCTGGCGATGGGCTTCACCCATGCCGCATGCGGGCCTTTTGTGCGCTCTTCATATCACGCGGATATGCAGGCGAAAGGCCTGGAAGTGAAATAAACTCACTCCTGTCGCAGGCAATAAAAAACCAGACGCTGTAAGGTCTGGTTTTTTTATGTCCGTAAGAAATAAATGGTTACATCTATTCTCTGGCGGTCATGCATCACTCTTTATGGGTGACGCGCTCTGCCGGAACATCTTCAGCCGTTGTCTTGGTTGCGGTGGGTTCTTCATCTTTCATGGCTTTTTTGAAGCCTTTGATTGCGGAGCCCAGATCGCCACCCAGTGAACGTAACTTGTTGGTGCCAAAAAGCAGTACGATGAGCGCACCGATGATCAGCAGTTTGGCAATACTGATACCTTCCATACTTTACCTTTCAACCTAAGCGAAGAAAATGAACAGTGCTATTTACGCGCAGATCGCCGCCAACCTCAACTAGATTCTGTAACAGAGTAAGATTGTTGATGCGGCATTAAATAAAACGGCTTAAAAACGCCTGGGTGCGCGGATGCTGCGGCTGCGCAATCACCTGCTCGGGCGGCCCCTGCTCCACTACCACGCCGCCATCCATAAACACCACCCGGGCGGCCGCTTCGCGTGCGAATCCAATCTCGTGGGTCACTACAATCATGGTCAGCCCCTGATCCGCCAGCGTGCGCATGGTGGCCAGCACTTCGCCGACCAGTTCAGGGTCAAGCGCCGAGGTCGGCTCGTCGAACAGCATCAGCGTCGGCTTAATCGCCAGCGCGCGAGCAATCGCCACACGCTGCTGCTGGCCGCCGGACAGATGCCGCGGCCAGGCGTCCGCCTTGTCGCTCAATCCTACCGTCGCCAGCAGCGAACGCGCATAGGCGATCGCCTCGTGACGCGGAAATTTATGCACGCCGATCGGCGCCTCGATAATGTTCTGCAGCACCGTCAGATGGGGATAGAGGTTGAACTGCTGGAACACCATGCCGATCTTCTGGCGCTGAAGGGCGATTTTACGCGGCGAGAGGCGATGCAGAATGCCCTTTTTCAGCTCGTAGCCAATCTGCTCATCTCCTACCATGATCGAGCCGCCGTTCATATCTTCCAGATGGTTGATGCAGCGCAGGAAGGTCGATTTGCCCGAACCGGACGGCCCGAGGATCACTACCACCTCGCCGGGAAAGACGTCGAGATCGATCCCTTTCAATACCTGGTTATGGCCGTAACTTTTATGGACGTTACGCGCGCTGACCAGCGGCGCGACAGCACTCATAAATCCTCCTTCTGAAGCAGGCGCGCGCCGGAGAGCGGCGTGGATGCGCGCGACTTCGCCGCCTCTACCGTGCGGCGCGTGCCGCGCGCGTAGTAGCGCTCTATCGCCGACTGGCCGACGTTGAGAATCGAGGTAATCAGCAAATACCAGATCACCGCCACCATCAGCATCGGGATAATTTCAAAGGTGCGGTTATAGATCGCCTGCACCGAATAGAGCAGATCGCCCATGGCGATGACGCTCACCAGCGAGGTCGCTTTAATCATGCTGATCAGCTGGTTGCCGCTGGGCGGAATAATGGCGCGCATCGCCTGCGGAATGATGATGCGTCGCAGCGCGCGACTGCGGCTCATGCCGAAGGCCTGGGTGGTTTCGACCTGGCCGTTGTCCACCGACAGCAGTCCGGCGCGGATAATCTCCGCCATATAGGCCGCCTCGTTCAGCGCCAGCCCGGCGATGGCCGCCGTCAGCGGCGTAATCAGATCGTTGGTGTTCCAGCTGGCCCAGGTCACGGATGTCCAGGGCAGCGTCAGCGAAAGCGTGGGAAACAGTGTCGACAGGTTGTACCAGAATATCAGCTGCACCAGCAGCGGCGTGCCGCGAAAGAACCAGATATAGAGGCTGGCGATGCCGTTCAGCAGCCGGTTCTCCGACAGACGCCACACCGCCAGCAGCAGTCCCAGCCCGGTGCCGAGGATCATCGAGACCACAGTCAGGCCGAGCGTGATTTCCAGCCCCTTCAGCACCGATTCCTCGGTAAACCACTGCAGCACCACCTTCCATTCGAAGTTGGGGTTGGTCGCCACCAGCCAGAGAAAGTTGGAGGCGAGGATCAGCGCCACAATCCAGGAGGCCCAGCGTCCCCAGGCGGGCGCGCTGCGGGCGAAAGCCACGTCGCGCTGCTGCACGTCGGCCCTGTCCGTGGCTCGTGTATTGTGGATGTCTGGACTCATTTTGCCGCCCCTTTCGCCAGGTTGAGACCCGGCGCGCTAATCATATTGCCGTCCAGCTTCCACTTTTTCATGATGGCGGCGTAGGTACCGTTTTGGTAAAGCGCCTTATAGCCATCCAGCACCACCTGGCCCAGCTGCGACCCTTTCGGCACCACCGTGCCCTGGAAAATATCGCCGAAGCCGTTTTTCTGCCCCTTGCCCGCCAGCTCAAGCTGGCCGCTCGCCTGCTCGATAAAGTATGTCAGCGGCGCCTGCGAGGAGAAGAAGGCGTCCGATCGCTTCGAGCGTACCGCAAGAATCGAGGAGGGCTGATCGGTGAAGGATTGCACCACCACGGCCGGTTTGCCCGCCGCTACGCACGCTTCCGACTGTTTGCGGATCACCTGTTCTGCCGATCCCGCCGCCATCACCGCGATGCGCTTGCCGCAGGTATCCTCCAGTCCGTTAATTTTTTGCGGATTGCCCTTCTGCACTCCGAACACCACGAACTCCTGCACGAAGTCGATAAAATCCACTTTCTGCTGACGATCCGGGTAGTCGCCTATCGGGCCGATCGCCAGCTGGTAGCGACCGGAGTTAATGCCGGAGAGCACCCCTGACAGCCCGCTGACCGTGGCGTGCTCGATTTTTACGCCCAGCAGCTGGCTCAGCGCGCTGCTGAGATCGGCAGAGGCGCCGTCCATGGCGTGCGGACCGTTGACGATTTCATAGGGCGGAAAGGATCCGTTGTTTACCGAGATCATCTTGCCCGCCTGCTTAATGGCGTCGGGCAGGCGGTCATGCAGCCCCTTATCGACCTGCTGCGTCGGTATGGCGTCGGCGGCGTGGGCCAGCGAGGCGCTCAGGCCAAGCGCCAGCAAAATGGCGGTTGCACTCTTTTTCACGGTGGTTTCTCCCAGGCGTGCTTATTCTGTTTTGAGTTCCGGACGGGCGAAGCGGCGATTTTCCAGCACCGGCAGCACGCTGCGCGCATAGGCGATACGCTGCGGATCGAGCTCTGCAAACACCAGCGCGGTCGACTCCGGCGCTTTGGCGATGGCGACGCCCAACGGATCGACGACCAGGCTGTTGCCGATGTTGCGCGGGCCGCACTCGCCCACCGCCACCATATAGCAGGTGTTCTCCAGCGCCCGCGCCGTCGTGAGCAGCTCCCAGTGCCTCTCTTTCAGCGGACCTTTTACCCAGGCGGCGGGCAGCACCAGCACCTCGGCGCCGTCCAGCGCCAGACGCCGCGCCAGTTCGGGAAAACGCACGTCGTAGCAGGTCATCAGCCCCACCTTCATGCCGGCGACCTCGACCAGCGGCGGGATAACGGCGCCGGGATTGACGCGCTGCGACTCCTGCATAGCGAAGGCGTCGTAGAGGTGCAGCTTTTCATAGGCGGCGATGATTTCGCCGTTGCGCAGCGCAACCAGCACGTTCAGCGCTTTGTCGCCCTCGGTCGGCACATGCACGCTCATCATGGTGGTCAGCGCGCTGCCCTGACTTTTCGCCAGCAGCTGCGTCAGAAAAGGGCCGTCCAGCGGCTGGGCCGCCTTCAGCACCAGATCGGGATCGGCGATATCGCGCGCCAGCACCCCTTCCGGCAGCACCAGCAGATCGGCGCCGCCCGCTTCGGCGCGCGCCATAAGATCGAGGCAGATAGCCGCGTTTTCCTGCCATTCGCGGCTGACTGCGAACTGCCCCATCGCTACTTTCATCATATGTCCCCCTTGCTGGCCGCCGGGAAGATCGCTTCCGGCGTCAGGCGCGTTTTCGTCAAACCCTGCAGATAAAGCTCATCGGCAAAGTCGGCAATCATCTTCTTGTTAACCTCAAACCCGTTCTGATTCCAGCTGGCGGGCAATTCCTGCGCGGTGCGTCGCAAATCGTCCAGTAGCCAGGGCGTGGTGTCAGCGTACTTCTCCCGCTTTTGCATCCATAACCGCCATGAGCGGTCGATAATCTCGCTGAGCGCCAGCGGCAGCCAGGGATGCGCCTCCGCCAGCGCCGGCTTGAGCGCCAGAATATGGATGCCCGGCACATAGCCGACGCGATGGAAATAGTCGCGCTCCGCCTGCTGGAAATCGACCTGTAGCTGACGCAATCCGGAGTCGGGCTGGAAAAATCCTTCCGGCATAAAAGGCGTAAACAGCGCGTCCAGCTCTCCTGCCCGCAGCAGATCGAGCAGCGGTCGCTCGCCCGGCGCCGCCTCGATGCGGCCCGGACGGCCAAACCCCGCCAGGCGATCGACGACGGGATGCGACTCCGTCAGGCGACCGGCGAACCAGTAAGCATCGTCGATCTCTATGCCCGCCTCACGCAGCACGGCGCGCGTCCAGGTGTTGCCGGAATCCTGCCAGCCGGTGACGCCGATGCGCTTGCCTTTCAGCTGCGCCGGCGTCGTGAGCGGACTGTCGGCAGTGGTGATAATGCAGCGCTGCCGAAAGCCGCGCATCAGAAAGTGCGGCAGCCCCAGCAGGCCGGTTTCGCCGCGCGCGCGTCCCTGGGCATAGCGGCTGAAAGAGACTTCGCCGCCCTCATAGTCGGGGCTATTGGCCAGGTGATCGACCAGCGTGCCGACGCGGTCAATCACCAGTTCAAAGCCCTCTGGCTGCAGGTCGCCCAGCGCCAGCGGCGTAAAGTAATCCCAGTCGCGCACGGCCAGTCTGACGGTTAGTCTGCTCATGTTTGCCCCGTTAGCAGGTAGCGCCCTGCGGCGCCGATGATTTATTCATCAAATAGTGCTTGAATTTGATACTAGTTCGGGAATACTTATCTGAACAATCATTAATTCGTTACTGAACAAAGTATTTTCTTATGACGCAAACGGTAGATATCGACTGGCTGAGCGAGCAGATAAGCGACGCCTCAGTAAAAGGCATTGCGCTGGCGGCTTCCACGCTGATCCGCGAGGGCAAGATTGCGGTAGGTATGCAGATGCCTGCCGTACGCGAGCTGGCGGAGAAGCTGGGCGTCAGTCCGGCAACGGTGTCGGCGGCCTGGGGACAGCTCAAAAAGCATAAAGTGCTGGCGGGCAAAGGACGCAGCGGCGTCTGGGTGTCGGGCAATACCGTGATGCCGCGCCCGATTCGTTTTGAAAAGATCGGCAACTACGGCGACAACATCCGCGCCGATCTGTCGATGGCCTCGCCCGATCCCGCGCTGCTGCCCGATCTGCAGCCTGCCCTGCTGGCCGCGCTGCAGTCGCCGCACCTAAACAGCTATGTTCGCGAGGCGATTTCGCCGGTGCTGTTGTCGGCCATCAAGCCGCGCTGGCCCTACGCGGCCGAAGCCTTTCTGGCCACGGACGGCGGCTTCGACGCGATGAATCTGGTAGTGCAGACGCTGGTGTCGCCGGGCGATCGCGTGGTGATTGAGGATCCCACCGCGACGCGGCTGCTGGATATGCTCGATAACGTCGGCGCGGAAATTCTGCCGTTAGCCTGCGACGATGAGGGACCGCTGCCGGAGATGCTCGCCGCGCTGCTGCAGAAGTCGCCGGTGATGGTGATTTACCAGCCGCGCACCCATTCCGCGACCGGCAACAGCGTCAGCCGAGCGCGGCAGGCCGCGCTGGCGCAGACGCTGGCGCAGAGCGCGACGCTGATTGTCGAAGATGACGGGCTGGGCGATCTCTCCGCGACGCCCGCCTGGAGCCTCGGCACTATTTTTCCTGACCGCACGCTGCACGTCCGCTCGTTTTCCAAAGCTTACGGCCCCGATCTGCGGCTGGCGGTGCTCTCCGCTACGGCCGAGATGGTGAGGCGCATTCAGGCGTGGCGCAATTTCGGCGTCAGCTGGACCAGTCGAATTTTGCAGGATAGCGTCGCCTGGCTGCTGCAGGACGCCGCGACGCAGGAGACGATCGCCGCCGCGCGCGCAATCTATCGCCAGCGTCGCGAGCAAATGCTGGCGGCGCTGGCGGCGCACGGGCTGAGGCTGCCGATGCGCGACGGGCTAAGCATCTGCATACCGGTGGCGTCGGAGCAATATGCGATGATTACCCTGGCGGCGCGCGGCATCGCCGTGCTGCCCGGCGAGCGCTGTCGGCTGGGGCCGACGCAGTTTATACGCGTCAGCATCGCCTGTTTGCAGGAGAAGCAGCTGGAGATGCTGGCCAGCGCGCTGGCGATCGCCGCCGGGCGCGAGGCGCGGCTTAGTTCAGACCTTTGATATGGTAGCGCGGCGACTCTTCATAGCCTTCGCGCAGGTAAAACTGGTTGGCCTTGAGCCGCGATGCGTGGCAGTGCACTTCCATGCGGTCGCAGCCGCGCTGCATCGCCATCGCTTCGGCGTGCTGCAACAGCTGCTGGCCGACGCCCTTGCTGCGTTCCCCTTCTGCGATGCAAAAATAGCTGATGCGCGCAAAGTCGCCCGCCAGCGCCAGCTGAGGAATAAAATGCATCGACAGGAATCCCAGCACCTGGGTGCCATGCTCCGCCACCAGCAGCATCTCGTCGGGATCGCTGCTCAGCTGGGCAAGGCGTTTATCGATAAAGCTCTCGGTGCCGCCGTAGCCTAATTCGGCCAGCAGCGCGCTGAGCGCAAAGCTGTCTTTCGCCTGTGCCTGACGTATATTCATCCTGCCTCCTGAAGAAGATAATGCTGCCGCTCTGTTATATAGCGTCGGCAAAAAAAAAGCTGCAACTAAGGGTTGTTATAATAATGTTACGAGGGTTTTATGTGACTGACGCCGCAGTTCGTGCGGCGTTACGCATTCAACATAAGCAATTCAGGCGGAGTTAATCTTTGTCGGCAAGGTCGGGCAGCGTAACGAGCGGGTTTTGGCCTTTTTAAGGTATAAAAAAACCCGCCATAAAGCGGGTTTTTGAAATTCTGACTGTTAACTTACAGGCTGATAACGTTAGCAGCAGATGGGCCTTTGGCGCCTTCGGTGATTTCAAACTCTACGCGCTGACCTTCAGCCAGAGTTTTGAAGCCGTTGCTCTGGATAGCAGAGAAGTGTACGAACACGTCTTTGCTGCCATCTTCTGGAGTAATGAAACCGAATCCTTTAGATTCATTAAACCACTTAACGTTACCTTTAATCTTGGACATCTATATTACCTTTACATGAAAAATGGACACTAAACTGTGTCGCCGTCTAGTACAGCAATTGCCGTGACATTTGTCCAGTGAGAATTGATGAAAAAGTGATAAATATCGCCTTTTTTTCACTTCCTCCCCGCCTGACAGACGCCCCTAAAAGTTAAAACTGAAACCGCAGCCAGGCGAAGTAGACGTTGCCGTTATTGTAAGTGCCCGGAATATAGGTCATCTGAAAATTTAGTGGACCATAACCCACCGACGCCAGCGGCAGCAGCGCGGGAACCGGAATATAGCGCCAGTTATCACGCGCCGTGACGCCAGCGGTGTAGCCGGCGCCGAGATGAAAACGGCTTCCGTCGATCGGATGCCACGTCGCCTCCCAGCCGTAGCCGGTGAACGGCTCCCACTTGTTATAGGAGTCCTTAAAAGCCATCAGATAGAGGCCGTGCCAGTTGCCCTTATCGTCATAGCGTGAGATACCGCCGCCCGCACCCCAGGGGCGCTCGTTGTAGCGCTCGATATGCTCGTCATCGTAGGTCCAGCGGTTATGCCAGGTGATAGCGGGCAGATAAAAATCTTTGTTCTGAGGCTCTTCCCAGGTCTGCTGCACGTTGCTGGTGAAAGTGTTCCAGCCGCTCTGGATGCTTTGCGTCAGGGTCGCAGCCTGAAGGGAACATGAAAAAATAAGCGCGGAGCAGGCGCCCACTACGGCGCTCGAAGAAGACCGGTTCACAACTCTTTTCCTGTACAAATCGACGGCGCGCCGACCAGCTTGCTCCTTTCCGGCCGCACGCATCCTGGTTAAATACAATCCTGCGTCAGGGGCGCGATTATGCTCAACCGAAATCAAACCGGGACCAAACAGAGAAAAATAACTGCGTTTAGCCGCCTCGACAGGCGTGTCCAAGGCCATTTCAGCGCCTCATCAGGCAGCTTCTGATATGCCGCTCCGCGCCGGGGTTACCAAAAGAAACAATAACTTTATGTAATTATTAAACAATTAAACAGCAACCCCAAAAGATAACGCGCATTAATTGTTTAGGATTTTTGATAAATAAACCGGAGGGATTTGTTAGAATAGCGCCTGTTCGATTCAGGCAAGGAGAGCATTAGTATGGTAATGAAGATTCGCTGCACCGCCTGCGGCAGTGCGAAGTTTACTTTTACCCACGATCCCTCAGCAGATCCGGCGTTTCATGGCGCACGCTGCGCCAGCTGCAATAAGCGTCTGACGGCGCGGGATCTGTTGCCGAATACGCTCGTCGACCCTATCGCGCGCTGTCTGGTCGCGCAGGCGTCTAAGAGGAACAGAAGCAAGGGCACCTGAGCGGTGCCCGCGTTGATTCAGAAAATTAACTTAAATACGCCGGTCAGCGTCAGTAATCCAACAATGAAAATGATGGCGATAATCCACAAAATTATTTTCATATCCATGTTCCTTTGCCAGTAAAAAACCTTTCCGGATAAGAGTATAGCCTATCGCTGCGTTTTTGCTGGACCACTTTCCGCGCTGGCCGGCGTGCACCCTTTCCAGATAAGCCCGAACTATTTTTGCGACGCCGGTCGCAGCAGCTGCTTTTTTAACCACTTCACGCTTCGTTTCCGCCTTTTGCACCCGCTAAACTTTTAGCGGCAAAGGCAGGCCTCTGCGACGACCACCGTAAGATGAGCAACAAGGAGACACTATGAGCATGATAAATACCAGTATGGGTCGCTACAGCCTCAAGGCGAAAAATGCTGGCGATCACATTAAAGGGTCTTTCGCTATCAATGATGAAGGCGGCACGCAGCTCAGCATGCAAGAGTTCGATGAGCACTATATTGATGATGTTATCAACAACGTGATCTACCCCGTCACCGGCGGTAATCGCGAAATTTCGCGCGCGCTGCGCGAGCAAATGGTCAAAGCCGGCTTTGAACAGCCGCACTAACCCCTCTTTGGGCCACGCGTTGTGGCCCATCTCCTCCTCTGAAACCATCACTTGCCGTCGCTTTTTTTTAGCCGCAGGATGCGGTGTACCCATAAAAAGGAGAAGAGCAAAGTGAGTGAACTCTATCGAATCAATGCCGCGCGGCTGCATCAGTTTGTGCAGGCGATATGGCTCCACGCCGGCAGCGAAGCCGACGAGGCGCGTCTGGTGGCGGATCATCTGGTGGCGGCGAATCTGGCCGGACACGACTCCCACGGCGTCGGCATGATCCCCAGCTATATGCGCTCGTTCAGCCAGGGCCATCTGCAGCTTAATCAGCATCCGGTGCTGGAAAAAGACGCCGGCGCGGTGCTGACCTTTCACGCCCGTTCCGGCTTCGGCCAGGTGGCCGCTTATGAGGCGATGCAACAGGGCATCGCGCGCGCGCAACAGCTGGGGATCGCCGCGGTCGGTCTGCACCACTCGCACCATATCGGCCGCATCGGCCACTGGGCTGAACAGTGCGCCGCGGCGGATCTGGTCTCTTTTCATTTCGTCAACGTGATGGGCGACCCGATGGTGGCGCCGTTCGGCGGCAGCGATCGCCGCTTCGGCACCAACCCCTTCTGCGCCATTTTTCCGCGCCGTGACGCCAGCCCTCTTCTGCTCGATTTCGCCACCAGCGGCATCGCCTTCGGCAAAACGCGCGTCGCCTGGAATAAAGGGGTCGACGTGCCGCCTGGCTATTTGATCGACCATCAGGGCAAGCCGACCGAACACCCTGCCGTTATGCATGAAGCGCCCTACGGCTCGCTGCTGCCCTTTGGCCTGCACAAGGGCTATGCGCTGGCAACCCTGTGCGAAATCCTCGGCGGCGCGCTCTCCGGCGGACGCACCACCCATGAGGAAACGGTGCTCGCCAGCCATGATGCGATCTACAACTGCATGACCGCCATCATCCTTAACCCGGAAGCGTTCAACGCGCCGGCGATGCAGGAGGAAGCGGAAGCCTTTCTTGACTGGGTGAAGCGATCGCCGCAGAGCGGCAGCGAGCCGATTCAGGTGCCGGGGGAATGGGAAGAGGCGAATCGCGCGCAGCGCGAGCGTGAGGGGATCCCGCTGGACGCCAACAGCTGGGGGCAAATTTGTCTCGCGGCGACCCAGGCGGGAATGCCTGACGAGGAGCTGGCCGCGTTTCGCGCGCTGGCCAGCTAAGGCTATCCGCCGGGCAACGCCCGGCGGTAAAGCTTAAATCACCATCGACAGCAGCATACAACCCACCAGACCGCACACCGAAATAATGGTTTCCAGCGCCGACCAGGAACGAATAGTCTCGCCAATCGTCAGGTTGAAATACTCTTTAAACAGCCAGAAGCCGGGATCGTTGACGTGGGAGAAGATGACGCTGCCGGAACCGACCGCAATCACCATCAGCTCCGGACTGGCGCCGCTGCTGGCGATCAGCGGTGCGACGATGCCGCCCGCGGTAATCGCCGCCACGGTGGCGGAGCCGAGCGCAATACGCAGCACTGCGGCAATCGACCAGGCCATAAAGATGGGTGAAACGTTGCTCTCCTGCATCATCGCGGCAATATATTTATCGACGCCGCTGTCCACCAGCACCTGTTTGAACGCCCCGCCGCCGCCGATAATCAGCAGCATCATGGCGATAATTTTAATCGAATCGGTAATGGTGCCCATTACCTCATCCATGCTGCGTCCGCGATTAAGGCCGAAAGTGAAGATGGCGATCAGCACCGCAATCAGCGTCGCCATCACCGGATCGCCGAAAAACTCCGCATAGGGCAGCAGCACATGCCCTTTCGGCAGCACCATTTCCGCCAGCGCACGCAGCGCCATCAGCACCACCGGCACCAGCGCGGTCCAGACGCTGACGCCGAAGCCTGGCATCTCTTCTTCGCTAAAAGTTTTCGGGTTATAGAGCCCTTCGGGGATCGGTTTATCGATGCTTTTCAGGAAGCGGGCGTAAACCGGGCCGGCGAGGATCACCGTCGGGATGCCGAGCAGCGTGCCCCACAGCAGGGTTTTGCCCATATCGGCGTTAAACAGCGTTGCGATCGCCGTCGGACCGGGATGCGGCGGCAGGAAGCCGTGCGTCACCGACAGCGCGGCCGCCATCGGCACGCCGACGTAGAGCAGCGGCACGCGCGCCGAAGCGGCGATGCTGAACACCAGCGGCAGCATCAGCACGAAGCCAACTTCATAAAAGAGCGCGAAGCCAACGGTAAAGCCGGTCAGCACCAGCGCCCACTGAATATGCTGCTTGCCGAACTTCTCAATCAGCGTCGTGGCGATGCGTTGCGCGCCGCCGCAGTCGGCCAGCAGTTTGCCGAGCATGGCGCCGAAGCCCATAATCAGCGCCAGGCTGCCGAGCGTGCCGCCGACGCCGTTTTTAATTGAAAGGATCACTTTATTGACCGGCATGCCCTGCATCATGCCGACCACCAGCGCCACCAGAATGAGCGCGATGAATCCATTAAGTTTGAAGCGAATCATCAGCAGCAGCAGTAACGCCACGCCGATCGCCACAATAAGTAAGGGCATAGGTTTTCTCCACCTTACTGACCGGCCAGCGCCAGCAGCATATTGTTATCATGGGTCCGAAACGGACATTGGGTACGGCATCGAAAAAACGGACTAACAGTCAGACACAACCTGTTACCAGTAACATGTTAAGGGTAACATCCTGATGAAAGCACCTCCCTGCAGAGGCTGAATTTCTGTTTTGCGAAGGTGATCAACTTTTCATCGCAGCGTTATCAGAAAGTTTGCCGCTGCCGCCGTTCGGCTTTTGGTTACACTCTCTCTTTTCCTGATGACATAAGGATGTTGCGGTGAGTGAGAACCTGATCGAGCTGTACAGCAATCAACGAACCCTCTCTGGACGCGGCAGTATCAGTAAGCTGGTGCCGCTACTGAGCGCCGATCCTCAGCCTACGCTGCTGTTCTGCGGGCGCTCTTTTCTTAACGGGCCGATCTACGCGCGTCTGAAAAGCGAACTGAACGATCTCATTATTGGTTATGAAATCGTGGCGCATGAAGCGTCACCGGCTGAGATTGACGCCTGGGTCACACGCTGGCGCGGTCACGTAGACCGCGTGGTGGCGATTGGCGGCGGCAGCGTGCTCGACGGTGCCAAAGCTTTCAGCGCCATGATGCAGCATCCGCTTCCCACCGCGCGCTATCTGGAAAAGGTCGGCGACACGCCGGTGCAGGCGGTAACGCTGCCGCTGATCGCCGTGCCGACCACGGCCGGCACCGGTAGCGAGGCGACGCAGAACGCCGTGGTGACCGACCAGCATGACATCAAGGTTAAGGCTTCGCTGCGCCATCCGGTATTTGTCCCGCAGGTGGCGATTCTGGATGCGGATTTGCTGAAAGGCGCGCCCGATAAGGTGCTGGCGACCTGCGGCATCGACGCCTTTACCCATCTGTTCGAGGCTTACCTCTCCAGCAAGGGCAATCTGTTTACTCGCCAGCTGGCGCTGACCGGGCTGCGCCAGTTCGTTCAGGCCTGGCCCGCGCTAAACCGCGACGATGCGCAGGGCGACGCGGCGCGCGAAGCGATGATGATGGCCTCATGGCTGGGCGGCGTCTGCCTCAGCAGCGCCGGTCTGGGGGTGATCCACGGCATCGCCGGCGAACTGGGCGCCATCAAGCCTTATCATCACGGCGAAGTCTGCGGCCGGCTGCTCTTTCCGTTCCTCGATCTGCTGGCAGAAAGCGACGATGCGCAGCAGCAGCAGCTGATGCAGGATCTGCAGCAGCAGCTTTTCGCCGCGCCGGAGGCGCAGCCAGCGCGCTTTTTGAAAAACTGGCTGCAGCAGCAGGCGATCGCGCCTTTCTGGCAGGAGACCCAGACGCTGAGCAGCGAAGAAGCGGAGTGGATTCTGGCGCGCGCCAACAGCAAAAACTCGCTGGTGAACTACAGCCAGCAGGCGATGCGCGCGATGCTGGCGCAGGCGTGGCGCGTGGTGCCCGCGCAGGCATAACGGGCAGCGACGCCGCCGCCCGCCCGCCCGCGCAGCTTTCAGGCGAACGGCGGCGCGCCCGCCAGCATCGTCTCAATAACCTGCAGCACGCCCGCCTCGTTGTTGCCGGGCGCAGCGTAGCGCGCCGCCTCTTTCACCCGCTGCGGCGCGTTGGCCATGGCGAAGCTAAACCCGGACTGCCTGAGCATTTCCAGATCGTTGCCGCCGTCGCCAAACGCCAGCACCTGCTGATGATCGATGCCCCAGCGCTGCGCCAGAATATTCAGGCCGTTGGCCTTGTGGTGGCCCGGCACGATAAGATCCACCGAGCCGTGGCCGCTCGAGGTCGCCGCCGCCGCGCCCGCGTGCAGCCGCTGAATATCCGCCATCAGCGGTTCGACATAGTCGTCGGAGAGGTTAAGCGCGAACTTGAACAGCCGATCGTCGCCCGTCTCTTCCAGCGAATTAATGGCCTTCAGCCGATGGCAGTAGTGGCGCATTTTCGCCAGCCACTGCTCTTCCACTACGCCGCTGAAGTAGTAGGCGCTTTCACGTCCGCACAGGATATAACGCAGGCCGGGATAGTTGCCGTTTTGCAGCGTATCGAGCACCGCATGCACGTCCGGGCGAGAAAATGCGCCGCAGAACAGCTCTTCTTCGCCATCCAGAATCCAGGCGCCGTTCTCCGCCACAAAAGCGATCTCGCTGGCGATAGCGGGAAAGAAAGATTTCAGCTGGTAGTACTGATTGCCGCTGGCGACGACAAATTTAATGCCGCGCGCTTTCATCTCTTCATAGCAGCGCATAAAGCGCGGGCGATCGTACTGCTTCTGGTTATCAAGAAAGGTGCCGTCCATATCGACCGCCACCATTTTTACCGCTGTCATCTCGACTCCTTATCAGGCGAAAGGGAACAGTGTGGAAGCAAAGCATAGCCTGGCGAGCGTGAAAAAAAGAGGAACAGGCGCGCGTGCGGGCAGCCGGTTTTCAGAAGATTGAGGCGGAAATCAGGGAGAACGGGCGGCCGGGGCCGCCCGAATGGCAGGTTTAGTTAAAGGCGTTGCCGAGGATCAGCGAAGTGATAATGCCCGTCGCGGCGGCAATCAGCACATAGTTACCGTCGATATAGGACCAGTACTCGCCGCGCGGCGGCTCCGGCAGACGGCGCTCGCGCCAGTCGTCTACCCGATAGTGCGGGCCGCGATATTCGTGCGGCATCGGGTGGCCGCGGCGAAAATCGTGTCCGTTCCACGCGAAATGATCGCGGTCACGGTCGCGATAGTCATGTCGGTCGCCATGCGGGTTGCCGGCGAAACGGTCGCGATCCGGACCGCGATCCGGGCCATGGCCCTGCGGACCACGGCCGCGATCGTCATGGCGGTCGCCATCGTGACGATTGCCGTCATGCTGCTGCCAGGGCTGGCCATGATGGTCGCCCGGGCCGTCAGCCCAGGAAAGGGTAGAAATCAGTGAGCTGCATGCAATAAAAGTCGCGATAACGCGTAATGTTGTTTTTTTCATCGTAAACCTCCAGTGGCAACAGCGAACGTCGCGCCGTTGAGCTCTACTATCGGCGATTTGCATGGCGCCTGCATCTCCAAAACTCTTAAAAATCGGTAACTTACAGACTATTACGCCGTTTAGCGCTTCCTTAACACTCGGCAGAAATTGTGGAGACCGCTGGACCTGCGGGCGGTGCGACGAACAGAGCGGGCGGTAGCGCGTAAAATGGCGGTTTAACAAAGCGGAAAATAGAATCAAACAGAAATGAAAACCCGATCGAAATCGATCGGGGGAATCGAAATTCCTTTATACCGAAGACCGGCTAATCCTTGCCAAATCAAGGAAAAAAACTAGAGGAGACAACACCACATCACCAGTGTTGAACAAAGAGATTAACACTGTGGCTATTATTTTGGCAGCACTAATTTTCCTAATTAGGATATTTCCTGATTTATATCACGCTGCGCCGACTTATTTTTTAGCGTGAATTAGACGTTCCGTTAAATATCCGCCTCGGGCATCTCTATTCAGGCAAAACAGGTATGGGGTCTGACCAGAGAGGGAAATTAATTATTCGGCCTATTAATTTGGCTGCTAAATATTGCCTTACGAAAACTTTAGCGCGCGGTCTGGCTGCTCGCCCGCATGCCGCGTCAGATCTGCCCGTGACGAAGCACAGCCCCAACTAAAAAAGCAACATTGTTTTCATTTTATTTACCTTTTATCCACCCTGCTTAGCCTGCTTCATTAATCGTAATTTTTTAGCGAAAGCGATAAAGCGCGTGATATGCGCTGCGCCCAATAAAAAAATCGTCAGCTAAAAAGCTGCGGTAAATCCTCTATTTCCAGCGCGCTAAAATAGTATCCCTGCAGACCGTAAAGCGGGATATGTTCCAGCGCCGCCATATCCTCTTTATTCTCGACACCCTCTACGATTATCTGCGGACAATAGCGCTGAATATTGGCCATCAATACTGGAAAGATCGATTTATCCTTTTGCTCCCAGAAAAAGCGCTTGTCGATTTTCACCGCCTCAAACAGGCCGGTATAGAGCGCTTCCAGATTGGCGAAGCCGGTGCCGAGATCGTCGAGGAAGAAACGAATGCCGCGCGCCTTCAGCCGATGCAGCGTTTCGCGCGCCTCGTGATCCTGATGAAAGTCGATAGCTTCGGAAACCTCTAAGCGTATGACGCTGGCGGTGCTGAGCAGCCAGCCCAGCCGCGCATCCTCTTCCAGCATAGTCACCATATCGCGGTCTACATTGATACTGACGAACAGGTGATGCGCCTCAAGCAGCGCCACGACCGGCGACAAATCGCTCAGCTGCTCATAGAGTAGATCGCGCTTTTCGCTGCACGGCATATTTTCAATCACCATAAAGGGATTGCGCGATTTCCCCGCCAGCGAGGTATAGCGCGTGAGCAGCTCAAAACCGACAAAGCGGCCGCTCTGCGACATAACCGGCTCAAGGATAAATTTTTTACTCAGCGTAGAGGCCAGGGAGTGTGAATTCATAAATACCTCGGGCAGAGCCCAAACGGCAGCGATCGCCCGCACGACGCCAGCAAGGCTAACTGCGGTTTATTTAAGAGTAGCGAAAGATAGCGCGACGGGAAGGTAAATTAACCGCGCGTTTTGTCAACGCGCGGTCGGCGGTTCAGGGCGCGCTTAAGGTCACCGGCGCGTCCGGCAGACGGGTAAAGTGGGTCACGATGTAGTGGAAATCGGCCGTGGGATTGAGCTGTGCAAACGTCTGCGGATAGAGATCTTTCGCCAGAATCTCCATGCCGATGATGTTGTAAGGATGGTTATAGAAGTGGTGATAAACGCCATAAACGCGGCCATTCTCGACCGGCGCGATCTGCTTCAGACCGCTGCGGTTCAGCAGGCCGCTAAAGGTCGCTGAAATCTCTTGCGGCGTCGTGTTATAGCCAAACGGCAGTACGCCAGGATTAGGACGCTTCGAGCCGGTCATAATATAAACATCCGGCTTCATGGCGATAATCTTCTCCAGCGAGACGAAGCCGGCATTGCCCGGCAGCAGCGCGGAGCCGATATTCTTACCGCCCACCGCCTCCACCAGACCGCCCCAGCCGTTATGGCCGTGAGTGAAACAGCAGTTGTCGCTGTTGCCGGCGATCGGCTCAATAAATACCGTCGGCTTCTGCGGCACTTTTGCGATGGCCGCGTCGAGCTGCTGTAAACGCTGCTGATAAAAGGCGGTATAGTCGGCCGCCTCTTTCTCGCGGTTAAGCACCTTGCCGAGCAGCGTCACGCTGCGCGCGGTGTTCTCTTTCGGGTGCAGCTCATAGTCGATAAACAGCACCGGAATGTTGAGCCCTTTCAGCGTATCCAGCACGCCTGACTGCTGCAGCGCCGATTTCGCGCGCAGCTGGGCAATCATCAGATCCGGCTTCTGCGCCAGCACGCTTTCGAGATTGACCTGCCCCTGATCGTTGAAGCCCATATCAACAATGTTGCTCGCCTGCGGCCAGCGCTGCTTCAGCAGATCCCAGGTCTGGGTATCCTGCTTTTTCGGCAGGTTATTCCAGGCCACCACGCGCCTGAAGGGATTGTCGCGGTCGAGCAGCGCCAGCGCCAGCACGTCGCGGCCATCCTGCAGGATCACATGCTGCGGCTCATGATCGAGCCGAATAGCGTTGCCGTCGAGATCGGTGATCTGCAGCGGATACGTGGTGGCGCCGCACGCCGCCGACGTCAGCAGCCCGGCCAGCAGAAGTCCCTTTTTCATCGCTTACTACCTCAGTAACTAATAATTATTCTCAACAAAGTTAGCATGTTGCGGGACGGGAAAGCTATACCGCCGCTAAACGGCCCGCGCGTAGCGGGCGCCTTCTCGTTAACTGATCAGGGAGTAGAAGATGGCGGAGATCGCCACCAGTCCAACCAGCACCACAAACAGATTGCTGAGATGCCCGCTGTATTTGCGCATCGCGGGAACGTGGCGGATGGCGTACATCGGCATCAGGAACAGAATTATCGCGATCACCGGCCCGCCGAGGGTTTCGATCATATCGAGAATGCTTGGATTCCAGCTCGCCACCAGCCAGGTGCTGAGCAGCATAAACAGCGCCGTCGCCCGGTTCAGCTTCGCAGGCGCCAGGCTTTTGCCGCGGCTGTGCAGCATTTTATTGACCAGACCGTTAAAGCCTTCGCGCGCGCCGAGATAGTGCCCGAGGAAAGATTTGGTAATGGCGACGATGGCGATCAACGGGCCGAGCCAGGCGATAACCGGGACGTTAAAGTGGTTGGCGAGATAGGAGAGAATCGAGATGTTCTGCGCCTTCGCCGCGGCGAGATCCTGCGGCGACAGGCTGAGCACGCAGCTAAAGACAAAAAACATCACCGTCGCCACCATCAGCAGATGGGAACAGGCGAGAATGCGCGAGCACCTGGGCTCCGCACCTTCGCCATACTCCGCGCGCTTCGCCACGGCGAACGAGGAGATGATTGGCGAATGGTTAAAAGAGAAGACCATCACCGGGATCGCCAGCCACAGCGTCATGGCGATGCCTTTGCCGCCGCCGCTATGGTGCAGCGACAGGGTCTGCAGCGCCGCGCCGTGCCAGTGCGGGATTAGATAAACCGCCAGCAGCATCAGTACCGCGACAAAGGGAAAGACCAGAATGCTCATCGCCCTGACGATCATCTGTTCGCCGAAGCGCACCACCGTCATCAGACCGATAATCAGTATCAGCGACAGCAGCACGCGCGGCGGCGACACCAGCCCTAACTGATGCTCAATAAAGCTCTCTACCGTATTGGTGATCGCCACGCTGTACATCAGCAGAATGGGAAAGATGGCGAAGAAGTAGAGCAGCGTAATGATTTTGCCCGCGCCGGCGCCGAAGTGCTCTTCCACCACGTCCGTAATATCTTCTCCCGCGTTTTTGCCGGAGAGCACAAAGCGGGTCAGCGCGCGATGGGAGTAGAAGGTCAGAGGAAAGGCGAGGATCGCCATAATGATCAGCGGCAGCAGCCCGCCGACGCCCGCGTTGATCGGCAAAAAGAGCACCCCTGCGCCGATTGCGGTGCCGTAAAGCCCCAGCATCCAGGTGGTGTCGGTTTTGCGCCAGCCGCGTTCGGCGGGCGCCTCTGCGGCTGCGGTCAGCGCGCCGGTTTGCGTGGTTTTCATCTGCCTGTCCTGTCGTCATGACCTCAACGCCGTCGACGGTGAGTTGGCATCGACGGCCGCATTACCGCGCCGCCCTGCTCCGCCGCTCTGCGGCAGCGCGAAAGGTCGCGGCAAAAAAACGTCTCTCCACGGCGGGAGTAAACGATTGCGCAGGATTTTTACACACCTTAACGACAGGCTTCAACCACGATGCGCCAATCGTGCATATTTAGGTCGAATATGCGTTAACTCGGCGATGTGGCCGCGTTGTCGCGCGCGCTCTGCCGCGCTGGATTTAAATTTTTAAACGAAACCACAGATTGGCATTACAAAGCGCGCCGGGCGTTCTATAGTTCACCCGCAACACTTAACCCTGAGGTTTATGCATGCGTGTTAAAGGACTAAATATCGGTTTCTTCATCGTGATTCTGGCGATAGTGACCGTTGCATTTTTCGATGTACTGGCGCCCTACTTTTCACCAATTCTCTGGGCCGCCATCCTGGCGGTGATCTTCGCCCCGCTGAAGACCTGGCTGCGGCACAAAATGGGCGATCGCAACGGTCTGGCGTCGCTGGTGACGCTGCTGATTATCTGCCTGATTGTGTTTACGCCGCTGGCGATCATCGCCTCTTCGCTGGTGGTGGAGGTTAACGCCGTCTATCTCAAGCTGCAGAGCAATTCGGCGCAGTTTCCGACGGTATTCGCCGATCTGCTGCATCACCTGCCCGGCTGGCTACGCAACTTTCTCTCTGAGCATCAGATGAATAACGCGGCGCAGATCCAGCAGAAGCTCTCGACCTTCGCGCTGAAGGGCGGCCAGTATATGGCGGGCAGCGTTTTCCTGATCGGCAAAGGTACCTTCACCTTTACCGTCGGCTTCGGCGTGATGCTCTATCTGCTCTTCTTCCTGCTGAAGGACGGCTCCTATCTGGTGCATCTGATTCTGGAGGCGCTGCCGCTTTCGACCTACGTGAAGCATCACCTGTTTATGAAGTTCGCCGCCGTTTCACGCGCCACGGTCAAGGGCACGGTGGTGGTCGGCATCGTGCAGGGGATTCTGGGCGGGCTGGCGTTCTGGTTTGTGGATATCGACGGCAGCCTGCTGTGGGGCGCGCTGATGGCGTTCCTGTCGCTGATCCCCGCCGTGGGCTCGGCCATTATCTGGGTGCCTGCGGCGATATTCTTCTTCGCGACCGGCGCGCTGTGGAAGGGGCTGTTCCTGGTCGGTTTCTTTGTGGTGATCGTTGGACTGGTGGACAATATTCTGCGCCCGCTGCTGGTGGGTAAAGATACCAAAATGCCTGATTACCTGATCCTGATCGCCACCTTAGGCGGCATGGAGATTTACGGCATTAACGGCTTTGTGATTGGTCCGCTGATCGCCGCGCTGTTTATCGCCTGCTGGAACCTGCTGTCGGGCAAGGATAACCGCGACAACGTCGAAGAGATTGACGAAGAGTTTATCGAGGAAGGGAAAAAGCTGTCGGACGAAGCCGCTCTCGGGAATGACGCGGGTAGTGGTGCGTAAGCGGCCTCCCTGCCGACGCGGCCCGCGCAAACAGGCACCTCATCTCTGAGGTGCGGGAGTTGCCGGGCCAACGCACCCTTTTACCGGCTTTGGGAGCCGTCTGTGTGGAACGCACTCAGGCGGCTCTGGCGTTTAGTGAATCGCGTCGGTTTTGCCATGCCAGTAGTTATAGAGACGCAGCGCCGCAGGCTGTATCGCGTCAGTGCTCTGCAGGTAGGCGATCTCATCCATACCGTCGAGTTTCTCGACCTCATCGATATCGCCATGCAGCGCAATCGCCTGCAGCGAAGGCTGTAGCTCGGCGGGCAGCTCCGGCCACTCCGCCAGCGCTACGCCGGTCATATAGCCGAAGCACCACTCCTCCACCACCAGCAGTTCGCGGCCGTCCATTTCACGGTAGCCGAACAGCGGCTCAAACTGCTCCGGGTAGAGGCTGAGGCGCTCGGCGATATCGTTCATCATCCGCGCCGCCAGCGTATTAAAACGCTGCTCGTCCGCTGGATCGTCCCAGTCCGGCGCGCTTTCGCCCCAGATAACCGGCTTCATCGCATCGAGCGCCAGCGGCGACGGACTGGAGAGCGCCGCGGTAAAAAGACCGTCCAGCTCGCTGATATCGATCAAGCCGTCTTCGCTGTCGTGCTCCATCAACACATCTTCCATCCACTCGATTTCGTCTGCGTTCAGTGGGCCTGTAGCCATGGTAATTCCTCTTGTGGTGTGTCGAAGGGGTGGGCGGCGCGCGCTGGCAGGCAGCCCTGTGGAAAGTCGGGTGAGAGAACCGCGTCTCTGCAGGGAATCTATTTCGCTGCGGGTAGTGTGCCTGAGAGCAGGCGCGAAGCCAACCAAAGAGACCGGCGGCGAGCGGATGTCGTGCCGCGCCGGTATGAAGCCGGTCACGAAATTGATATGGCAAAAAGGGGTCGTCAGCGGCGGCGAGCGGCCGCTTATGCGCGCTATCGCCAGTCGCTGCCGGAGGTCGCTCTCAGCAGGCCGAAAATTCATGCATCACACGCATTAATCGATACGCAAAATGCACTTATTAACTCCGCCTTCCTGTTCCAGTCTTGAGTCACAACAAAGTAATGAATCATTAACATTACGTAAACGCTGGAGCATTTAATGGAAACATCCTCTGCATCAATCAACACGGTTCGCGCCCGGGCAGGCGCGATCTTTCGCGTCACCTCGGGAAACTTTCTCGAGCAGTTCGACTTTTTCCTGTTCGGCTTTTACGCCACCTATATCGCCCACACCTTCTTTCCGGCGAGCAGTGAATTCGCCTCGCTGATGATGACCTTCGCCGTTTTCGGCGCTGGCTTCCTGATGCGCCCCATCGGCGCGGTGGTGCTGGGCGCCTATATCGATAAAGTGGGCAGACGCAAAGGGCTTATCGTCACGCTCTCGATTATGGCGACGGGCACCTTTCTGATCGTGTTGATTCCTTCCTATGCGGCGATCGGCTACTGGGCGCCGCTGATTGTGCTGATGGGACGGCTGCTGCAGGGCTTTTCCGCCGGCGCGGAGCTGGGCGGCGTCTCGGTTTATCTCTCTGAAATCGCCGCCCCGGGCAAAAAAGGCTTTTATACCAGTTGGCAATCCGGCAGCCAGCAGGTCGCCATTATGGTGGCAGCGGCGATGGGATTCGCCCTCAACGCCCTGATGGAGGAGAGCGCGATTCGCGACTGGGGATGGCGCATTCCTTTTCTGTTCGGCTGCCTGATCGTGCCGTTTATTTTCTTCCTGCGCCGCAACCTGGAGGAGACGGCGGAATTCAGCGCGCGCCGTCAGCACCCTGAAATGCGTCAGGTCTTTAGCACACTGCTCGGCAACTGGAAAACCGTGATGGCGGGCATGCTGATGGTGGCGATGACCACCACTGCCTTCTATCTGATCACCGTTTATGCGCCCACCTTCGGCAAAAAAGTGTTGATGCTCAGCGCATCGGACAGCCTGCTGGTGACCCTGCTGGTGGCGGTCTCAAACTTCATCTGGCTGCCGATTGGTGGGGCGATCTCGGATCGCTACGGGCGTAAACCGGTGCTGATCGCCATGGCGCTGATCGCCATCGCGACCTCCTACCCTGCCCTTAAATATCTGGCGGCCGATCCGAGCTTCTACTCGATGCTGGGCGTGCTGCTGTGGCTCTCGTTTATTTACGGACTCTATAACGGCGCCATGATCCCGGCGTTAACGGAGATCATGCCGATCTCGGTCCGGGTCGCCGGCTTTTCGCTGGCCTATAGCCTGGCCACCGCGCTGTTTGGCGGCTTTACGCCCGCCATCTCCACCGCGCTGATTGAAGTGACCGGCGACAAAGCCGCGCCTGGTTTATGGATGAGCTTCGCCGCCGCGTGCGCGCTGCTGGCGACCCTGTTTCTCTATAAGCAAGAGGCGGTTCATCATCACGCCGCTAAAAAAACGTTCGGTTAAGGAAAAAAAGATGAAACGATTGTTACCCCGCCTGCTGCTTATCGCGCCGCTGTTTATCCTGAGCTGGGATGCGTCGGCAAAAGAGATCACGGTAATGATCTCCGGCGGCTTCAAGGCCGCCTGGGAGAAACTCAGTCCCGCCTTCGCCGCTGAAAAAGGCTATATCATCAAGACGGTGCCAGGGCCGTCGATGGGCCAGTCGCCGGAGGCGATTCCCAACCGGTTAGCCGCGGGCGAAAAAGCGGACGTCATTATTATGGTCGGCTACGCGCTGGATAAGCTCGATAAAGAGGGCCGCCTGCTGCCCGGCACGCGCACCGAGCTCGCCGACTCAAAAATCGGCGCGGTGGTGAAAAAAGGCGCAGCCGTGCCCGATATCACGACGGCGAGCGCGCTCAGAGCCACCTTGCTGAAGGCGCATTCGGTTGCCTATTCCGACAGCGCCAGCGGAAAATATGTCGAGACGACGCTGTTCAACAAACTGGGCATCGCTGAACAGCTAAAGCCTAAGGCGACGATGGTGGAGAAAACCCCTGTGGCGCAAAGCGTCGCCAGCGGCCGCTACGAGATCGGCTTCCAGCAGGTCAGCGAACTGCTGCCGGTATCCGGGGCGACCTTTATCGGCAAGCTGCCGGAGGATATGCAGTATGTCACCCGCTTCGCCGGCGCGGTCTCCAGCCATTCAGCCCAGCCGGAAGAGGCGAAAGCGCTGCTGGCGTACCTCTCCTCTCCCGGGGTGCAGCAGCAAATTCAGGCAACCGGTCTCGATTCCGTTAGCGGTCGTTAGCCTGCCCCTCAGCCGCGTTTATCGCAATAATCATCGCCTCCAGCTCACCGGCAAGATGCGGCAGCTCCTGACCGGTGCGCTTCACGATGCCGACCGTGCGGCGCACCGTCGGCTCATTCAGAGGAAGGGTGGCTAAAAACGGGTGGCCCGCTTTCGGCATCGCCATCCCCGGCACCGCGGCGATCCCCAGCCCGGCCTCCACCATGCCCAGCAGCGTCGTAACATGACGCGTTTCGCAAACGCTCGGCTTTTCCGGCACGATGCCCGTCAGCGCCTGATCGAGCAGGTTGCGGTTACCTGAGGTCTTATCCAGCCAGACATAGGGCCAGCTATAAAATTCCCGCCAGCTCAGACTCTTCCTGCCGGCGAGCGGATGGTCGCGCGGGCAGACGGCGACGTAGGCCTCATCCACCAGCGGCAGAAATCTGACGTCCGGCTGCGGCGCGCCGGTAAAGCTCAGGCCGAAATCGGCCTGCCCGGCGATCACCGCGTCGTAGACGTCGCCAGCGCTGGAATCGATCAGCTTGATGCGCACGCGCGGGTAGTGAAGCTGAAACTGCGCGATGACTTTGGGCATAAAATAGTAGGCGGCCGACGGCACGCAGGCGACGGTCACCAGGCCCGTTCGGTGCGGATTGACGTCCCCGACGTCGGCGATGGCGCTCTCTAAATCTTTCAGGATCTGCTGCGCGCGCGGCGCGAAACTGCGGCCCGCCATGGTCAGGCTAACGCGCCGCGTGGTTCTTTCGAACAGCCTGACGCCAAGCGACGTCTCTAACTTTTCGATGCGTCGGCTCAGCGCCGGTTGAGAAAGATGAATCGCCTCTGCGGCGGCTTTAAAGCTTCTGAATGTCACCAGAGCCTGAAAAGCGTAGAGATCGTTAAGGTCGACGTTTAGCGTCATCGGCTTCATATCGCAGTAGGTTCCAGGTTAACGGCGGTAAGCGCCTTATTCTACAGGGATGCGCCGTCGTTGCGGGCATCTTTGCTACAGCGCCGGGGCTACCCCGCTACTTTAATTCCCTCAGCAGGCTGCCAGGCGTTCCACATCCGCCAAAAAACGTCGGCGACCACCTCTTTAAGGTTTTCCGGCTGAAACTGGACGCTGCTGCAGGCGGGTCCGAGCGCGGCCTCGATACGCGCCTCGCACTCGTCGGTGCCGAGATTCAGCACGAAGCCATCGCAGTGCAGGCTTAGCCAGATTATTCTGCCGCAGGTGCAGGACGAAGGGTTATGCAGGGTAACTGCCGTTGAGGTTTCTGTGGTGTTCATCATAGGGCCCATTAAGCGAATAGAGGCCGCGTTACAGGCCGGTTATCTGCCGGCCTGGCGGCAATAGCTGCCTTGTCGGCAGCCGGTAACAGCACGTGGCGCGATCGTTCAACGACTAAGCGGCGTCCGCCAGCTTGATTTCCTTTAACAGGCTGAACGCCATTTTCATGTGATCTTCACTGACGACAAACGCCCTGAAGACGCCGCGCTCGTCATAGCCTTTGGCGACGAGGCCGGTCGCTGAAAACGCCATTTGCCATTGATAAGCGGGATTCGCCGGATCGCCCGCCAGGTGGAGCGGCATATCGGGCGTTTTTACCTTGATCAGCATGGCGGGCAGCGTCAGCTTCGCGCCGCCGCCGGTGAGATTGCGGCCCAGCGTCATCGCCGCCAGCATGGCGGGCTGAAGATAGGGCATCAGCCTGCCCTGGATTTCCGCACAGTCGCCCAGCGCGTAGATATCGGGCGCGGAGGTGGCGAGCGCCTCGTCGACCACAATGCCGCGACGCACCTCAACGCCCGCCTTCTGCGCCAGATCGAGATCGGGACGCAGGCCGATGGCGCACACCACGGCGTCGAAGCGCCCTCGCTCGCCGTTGCTGAAGCGCGCTTCCAGCGCGTCGCCGTCGCGCGCCAGCTCGACGAGTTCGGTCTGGAACCGGAACTGAACGCCGCTGCGCACCAGATGATGCTGCAAGCGGCCGCCGATTTCAGGCGGCAGCAGCGCGGAAAGCAGAGATGCGCTGCGGTCGATAAGCGTCACCTGCTTGCCGGCGCGGTTAAAATCCATCGTTAGCTCGGTGCCGATCAGGCCGCCGCCGATCATCAGCACCCGCTCCGCGTTAGTCAGATCCGCTTCGCATTGCCGGAACTCTTGCTGGCTGTTCAGGGTATAGATGAGTTCCCTGCCCTTCACGGCGGGCACCATGGCGCCGGCGCCGGTGGCAAGAACCAGCCTGCCATAGGGAAAATCCCCCGCGCTGGTCTGCACCAGGCGCGCCGCGCGATCGATGCCGCTGACGCGGGTAAAGGGATGCAGCATGATGTTCTGGCTTTCCGCCCACTCCGCCGCCGTCTGGCGGGTTAACGCCTCGGCGCGATAGCCCATGCTGAAGACATGGCTGAGCTCGGGTTTGTTATATTCATCGCAGCTGTCGGCGGCGATAATACGAACCGGCACGCTTTTATCCTGCTGCCGGATAAATTTCACCAGCTGCCGCGCGGCGAAGCCGGAGCCGATAATAACGATATCTGCTGACACAGGTTTAGCCCTCATAAGGATCGAACACGGATTTGCCCAGCGCGCAGCCGGGGCATAAGAAATCGTCCGGCACCTCCTCCCACGGCGTGCCGGGCGCGACCTCCTGACCGGGTTCGCCCTCTGCCGGGTCGTAAACCCACTGGCATACGGTACAAATCATTTTCTGATCGCTCGCCCTGTCCGCTTCCGCCACGCCGCCGCCGCTGCTTTCGGGCGCGGCGGCGGCAATCACCGCGGCGGCGCTGTCGACGGCAGCCGCGGCCGTGGGGATCGGCGAGAGCGCCCAGGCG